>JANOAW010000104.1:0-5602 GCA_031411355.1 Hyphomicrobiaceae bacterium
GTCGGCGCCGCCTGCTGCTGGGCGTTGCGTTGACTGCGGTAGCGCTCGATGCGGGCCTCGTCGTCTTCGGTGCGGCGGCCGGCTACGCTTCGCAAGCGCATGAAAACGACAGCCGCGACCACCAGAGCGACGATGGTGATCACATCCAGTGTCATGGGACATCGTCCTAACGTTGGCTCGGCTGGGGTCTTGGCAAGCTATGTAGGGCAGACCGACTGGTTACGCCAGTGCAGCCGAACCGGTTCTCTTCACTCAAGGGGTCATGTCACTCAAGGGGTCATGGGTCGAGATCACGATAATCCGGCGAGGTCGTGTCGATGGCGACACCGCCGACCAGGACGACCCGGTCGTTCTGCGACCGGGCGTTGAGTTCGTTCCAGGTGCGCGCGTTCGTCAATACAAGATCTGCTGCCATGCCAGCTCGGATCATGCCGTGGCCGCCTCGTCCCATGACGGCGGCCGGCGCGGCTGACACCATGCGTGCCCATGGGCGCTGCGTATGGTCGAGCTGCAGGATACGCGTTGCGCAGCGGTAGACCTCGAGCATGTCGAGATCGCCGTAGGCATAAAAGGGGTCGCGGGTATTGTCGCTCGCGACCAGCACGGGGACGCCCGCCGCGTCCAATTCATGCACCGGCGCGACGCCACGCCAGCGGGGGGTGCGGCCAAGGCTGCGATCCTGCAGATACATGTTGCACATCGGCAACGAGACAACGGCGATACGGGCTTCGAGCAAGCGATCGATCACACGTGTGCGGTCGGCGTCGCTCTGCAAGGCGAGCGAACAACAGTGTCCGGCGAGGATGCGACCTTTGAATTTCACACGTATCGCGGCCAATGCGATCCGTTCCAGAGTGCGGGCGTGCGGGCTGTCGCTTTCGTCGACGTGAAAATCGAGATCGAGCCCGTGCGCGTCCGCTGCCTGCATGGCGCGATCGAGAGCACGATCGAGCTTTGGACCCGGCGCCTCCCCCATGAACGTCAGTCCGCCGAGACAGCCACCGTAACGGGCGACCGTTGCGACGATGGCGTCGAATTGAGCTTGGTCGTCGACCGCCCATTCGATCGGAAACAGCGCCGCCGCCTGCAAATCGATGCGACTTTTCCAGGCGGCCCGCATGTCGGCGAATACCGGCCAACTGATCGACGTTTGCTTGAAGATCGAATCGAGGTGGGTGCGAATGGCACCGGTACCGTGGGCAAACGCGCACCGGAGCGCGAAATCCATACGCGTACGCACATCGTCAGCCGACCAGTTCGCCTCCCGATCCGCAGCAACCGTCGTGCGGGCGCCGAGAAACGTGCCGTCCGGGTTTGGGCTGCGGGCGAAGATGTGGCCCTTGTCGAGATGCGTGTGGATGTCGACGAAGCGCGGCAATACGAGGCCATCTCGCAGATCGACAGTCGCCATGCCCGGCTCACGTCCGACGCCACAGCTTGTGATGCGTGCGATGCGACCACCAACGATGTGCAGATCGACCGAGAGCAGATCGCCCGCATGTTTTGGCTCGGCCGGCGCGTCCGCGACCAGCTCCATCGGCAGTCGCGCGTTGACGAGCACGTAGTCGCCGTTCGCGGGGATCATCGCAGAGATGGCAACCATAGGGGCAACTCCATCAGGGCAATGCCAGAAAGCCGGCTCAACACGGTCGGTTGCGCGTGACGTGCCATTCAACGTGCGCTGAATGCAAGCCTGCCGATTTCGGCGTCCCGAGTTCCCTTCGAAACTGAGCGCCTATGCGCCGTCGCGTACGTATGGCGTGCAGCCGACGTGGCTGCATGAAACCAACCCTCTGGAGACGTCCAATGCTACTGAAAACGACATTGAGCCTATGCGCGACGGCCGCGCTACTGGCGAGCCTCGCGGCCCCTGCACGTGCAAAATTCAACCCGAGTGGCGGGATTATCAAGACAGGACCCATCGTGTCGCCGTGCAAGAAAAATCCGAAATCTTGCGGCGCGGGCTACGATCCGCTGAAAAAACCACACGTTCCGACGACGCCCAAATGAACCCGATCGGACCCAGAAAAACCATGCTGAAACTCAGCCAACTCACCGCGGTCGCATTGGCCTTGTGCGCGTCGATCGCATCCGCCGATGCGAAGTCGGCTCCGATCGGCGCCGGCGTTTCCAAACCCAAGGGACCGATCTGTGTCAAAGCGCCGTGCAATCCGCCGTCGTGCATCGGCAAGCGTTGCAGTCCTGGACCCACCTTTCCCCGCCCACCCCACGTGCCGCGTTCAATCAATAACGCGTAACGCCAACCGGCCGGAACATCGAGGCTGCTCCACAGGGAGGGGCTCGATTCCGACCGGGTGCGTGATCGTCTGATCAGATGTCGGACGATGACCGTCTGCACACGGCCATCATGACGAGCATCACCAAGCGATGCCTTGATAGGTTGCGTCGTTCTTGGGCAGATCCTTGAACAGGCGTGCGAGATCGAGAACGTCGGTGCCGGGACGGCGGTTCCGTACGGCTTGGCGGAACTCCTCGGTCGCGTGGCTGACGACCAGAACGTCGCATTCACGATTGAGCTGGTCGGTGCTCGAACACAGCAGGCTCTCGAGCTTGTCGATCACGGCCACCTGCGAGGGGCAAGCATGGCGCACGTAGGCGATCTGGCCCTGCAGATTGTCGTTGAAGCGCAGGTTCGGATCATAGACCTTGATGGTCTCGCCGCGCGCTTCCAGCATGGCCATCAGTTCGAGGGTCGGGCTCTCGCGCAGATCGTCCGTCGCCGGCTTGAAGGTGACGCCAAGGAAGCCGATTTTGCGGCCGGCGAACTGCTCGAGCAAGCGCGCCGCATCCTCGATGTGACGCTTGTTCGACAGCGACAGCGATTGAATGAGCGGCACGTCGACGCCGATTTCGTCGGCAAGGTGGGCGACGGCACGTACTTCTTTCGGCAGGCACGATCCGCCGAATGCGAAGCCGGGCTTCAGATAGTAGGGCGAGAGGTTCAGCTTCGTATCCTTGACGAAGATGTTCATGACGGCGTGACTGTCGATGTCGAGGGCTTTGCAGATGCGGCCGACTTCGTTGCCGAACGCGACCTTGTTGGCGTGCCAGACGTTATCGACGTATTTGACCATTTCGGCAGCCGGAATGGTCGTGAACAAAATCTGCTTGTCGACGGCGCCATAGATTTGAGACACGACCTGCTCCGACCGCAGGTCCGAGGCGCCGATGACCGTTTTCGGCGGCGCGTAGAAATCGGCGATAGCAACGCCTTCGCGCAGGAATTCCGGGTTGAAGCAAAGACCGAAGTCGACGCCGGCTTTCTTGCCCGACGCCTTCTCGATTTCCGGGCCGACCACATCGAGCGTGGTGCCGGGTGGCACCGAGCAGCGCAACACGATGACGTGAAATCCCGCCTTCATGGCGATCGCCTGGCCGATGGCGCGGCTGGCTTGACGCACGTATGTGAGATCGCACGATCCGTCGGCCGCCGTCGGCGTACCAACCGACATGAAGGTCACGTCGGTATCGAGCACGGCTGCGACGAGATTTTGGGTCGCCTCGATCCGCCGATGTGCGACGCCGTCGGCGAGCAATTCGCCGAGACGTTCTTCAACGATCGGGCTGCGGCCTTCCTTGATGGCGCGCACCTTTTCCAGGCTGATGTCGACGCCGACCATGCGGAAACCGAGTTTCGCAAGGCACGCGATCGAGACGGCGCCGACGTAGCCGAGACCGATCACGGAGATCGACGGTTTGTCGGTGCCGACGGCGCCCGAAACGGCTTCCGCTTGAACGGGTTCCGCTTGAACAGGCCACGCTTGCAGAGGCCATCCATGGATGGGCTCGGCCGCAGCGATTTGTTCCCCGGAGAGAGGACGCAGCATACTCATAATTCGACGCTCCCACGCGCCGGCGCCCCGCCGGCAGTTCCCTGTTTTCGGTGACGACGTGGCGCGGGCGGTTGAACCGCTCTGTTGTGATGCGCACCCATGTCGTCGACCTGGATGCACCATGCCGAACATCTGTCAGGAGCTTCTGAAAATGCCGATGAAAATTGTATCGATCTCGTCGTTTCGGAGCGCTGGCGTCAGCCTGATCCGGCCACGCAGCAGGTGCGCGCGCAGCCGTTGATCGATTTAGCGACGTCCGGCGACGATGCGGAAAGCATGTCCGTTCGCGCGACCTTGCGGACTGTCCCTGAACGAGACAGAATTCACCACAACGACCGAAACTGTGGCGCACCTTATTGTCGGCATCTGCGAAATTGTTATTTTCACCTCGCTGGAGATTTTTTTTATAGTCCGCCTCGATGGCGTCCGGCACAGTGCCGATCAGGCGTCGCCGCTCAGACATCGCCGCTCATACGTCCAGGCACACCTTTATCGACAACACGGTCTTTCGCATCGCGCTCGTCTGAAGCAGGCTGATCCGCATCTGGAGCCATCGTCATGCGTCGCATAATCGCCGCCACCTGCCTCGCGGTCTCGATTGTGTTGTCCTGGTCGGAGCCGGCCAGCGCCCAATACAGCGTCACCTGCATCGCGCCGAGCGGTCCCTGGTGCCGCATCGCATGCTCGAGCAGCAGGGCTGTCGCCTGCTACGCCAACGTCATCAACGGACGTTGTCAGAAATTCTGCCGCTATCAATAATGCCGCCATCGGGACGCGTTGAGGTCGGACATGCTCGGGATCGTCGGTCGCCATTGGCGCGGGGACGCACGTCTGTGGACGGCTCTCATCGCCTGCACCTTGATGATACCGGCCGTCGTCGGGGTCGCGGCACTGTTCGTGGTCGGATCGTTGGCGGTCGATCATGCGCCGCGCGTGCGGATCGTTGAAAATATACTCGGCTTCGGCCTCGTCGGTATCGTCTGTCTCTGGCAACTTGTCGGCACCTGGCGCGCGAGTTCGTCGGTACGGACACCTCAGAGTCGCTTCGTAACGCGCTGGTTCGCACGCCTGCTCGCCCTCATCGTCGCGGCCGCCGGTGGCGCCATGGTCGCGACCATTCCAAATGGCGTCGCTCAGTTGTCGGCACTCGCCAACGGCACCGATCCGATCGGTCGCGGCGGCTATCGGGTCGCCGTGCAAGGCGATACTCTGACGTACCAGGGCTATTTCGCGTGGCCGGCATTGGACGAGATCCAGTCGGCCCTCGCCGCCTCGCCGCAGATCCGCACCGTCGTCTTGAACAGTCCTGGCGGCATCGTCCCCGTCGGGTCAAGGTTTGCCGACATCGTGCGCTCGCGTGGCCTCGACACGTGGGTCGCAGCCGAGTGTTCGAGTGCGTGCACGTTGGTTTTCCTCGCGGGCAAACGCCGCGCCCTGCAGGGCCGGGGCCGACTCGGATTTCATGCCGTTGCGACCGTGTTCGGTGACAACGCCTCCGCGCGAGCGGCGGCACAGCTGCGGGCCGAGGCCGCCTTGGCCGCACACCGGCTGCCCGCAGACTTTATCGCCCGGGTATCAAATACGCCGGCATCGAGCATGTGGTATCCGACCGCGGACGAATTGCGCCGCGCCGGCGTCGTGACGGATCTCGTGCGTTGATCGCCAAAGGCGGTCGTGGGCGATCTTGCGATCAGACGACTTCGGCCCACAAGTCGTAGGCGTCGGCCTCGAATACTTGCGCCTTGACG
>JANOAW010000105.1:0-3243 GCA_031411355.1 Hyphomicrobiaceae bacterium
CACGCTGCAGTCGAACGGCGATAACGGTCAGCGTATCGCCGACATGAACCGGCTTATGGTATTCGAAATGCTGTTCGCCGTGCAGCAATTGCGACACGTGCACACCCATGTCCTCGATGAACGTGTAGGCGTTCGGCCGTCCCTGCTCCATGCAGAAGATCATCGACGGCGGCAGCGGTATGGCTGGATGTCCGGCCGCCTTGGCCGCCGCCGTATCGAAATAGATCGGGTCGGTCTCGCCGATGGCCTTGGCGAAAAACACCGCCCGCCATTCATCGACTGTCATGGAATGCGCGGGGAACTCGAAGCCGAGAAATTTTTTGCGATCGATTGGCATTGAAGATGTTCCGCCCCGAGCCGCCCAGTGTCCGGTGACGCACTGTCGAACGGCGGGCGAGCGGCGTCAATCAGTACCGACGCCCCATTGCGTCGCGGCGTCTTCCCCGCCATGTCGCGAGATCAAACCGGGGGCACGACATGCACATTCTGAAACGCTGCCTGCAGGTGTTTGCGCTTTTTTTCCTCGCGCCGCTCGTCTTGCACGCGATCTATTGGTTCGCGACCGACCCGGGGTCCCGTTGGAACGATGCCGATTGGTCGAGTGCCGGATTGCTGCCGGCCGCTTCAAAGAGCCCTGAGGCCGTCGTTCACGTCTATGCGGCGCGCGTCGGTCGTTGGCGCGGCATGATCGCCGAACACACGTGGCTCGTCGTCAAAGAGAAGAACGCCGGTCAATACACCCGGTGGGACAAAACCTTCTGGGCCAATCCGGTCAAGACCAACAACTGGCCCGCGGATGCGCGTTGGTACGGCCACACACCCGTGCTCGTCGGCAGGATCGAAGGGGCGGCCGCTGAAAAACTGATCCCGCACATCCGCCGCGCGGTTGCCGCCTACCCGCACGCCAAACCCGGCGGATACCATGTCTGGCCAGGTCCGAATTCCAACTCCTTCGTCGCCCACATCCTCCGCGCCGTGCCGGGCACCGGCATCTCCATGCCTCCGACGGCTGTCGGCAAGGATTTTCGCACGGACGGCTGGCTGATTGGCAGAAGCCCGAGCGGCACCGGGTATGAAGTCACGCTGTTCGGATTTGCGGGCGCAACGATCGGCTGGGCCGAGGGTATCGAAATCAGCATCCTCGGGCTGACGGCCGGCATCGACATCCGCCGCCCCGCGATCAAATTGCCGGGCTTCGGTCGCATCGGCATGAGCGCGGTCTGACTTGCTGTCGATCGCGAAACAGTTCGACCGGCCCCATGGGGACCGGTCGCTGTGTCGTGGCCGGCGCGGCATCGCACGCGCGCCGACGAAATGCGTCAGTCACGGTCGCCTTGGAGGGTGGTGGGGCACGCAACGGCGCAAGTGAAGAACGTGCTTGCGATTCTGTTCAAGCACAACGGCACGGCACGTGGAAAATACGGAACCTTGAGAAACAGCACCTCGAGAAACGACGCGGACCTTGTGGGAGCGTGTGTTCACGGGTCTTCTCCGCTCAGCTGGCAGGCACGCACGGTCCGGCCCACGTCTCCGAAGATCGGTGGTGACGGCTCGTAACCCTGCGGTTTCGGACGAGATCGCCGCGGTGGCGGCGTTGACAACACATGTCCGGTCGGTGGCGGTCTCGTCCTGCCCACCGCAGTTCCGGTAATGTCGCGAGGCGAGTGCGTATGACGGCCTCTCTTGCGGCCATCTGGAGCCGCGCTCGTGTGATTCCGAACCTACCATGCTCGCTGTGATTCGTGTTGCAGTGTCTGCCTTGCAGCATTGAGTTTGATGCTCAAAATGCAAGCGAATTGGCGCTTTTCCACACCACATGGCCGGCAGGGCCGCCCATGACAGTGTGTGTGGTTGAGGCAGGCCAGAAATTTAAACCGGAGATATCGGCCCGCGTCAGGCATTGCCGCGGTCTTCGCGCCACAAGCCGAGCTTCTCCTGCACAGGGCGATCGGAGAACGAGAACAAGACCGCATCTTCGGCGGCGGTGTGCACGACGTGTTTCCAACTGGGCACCACGATCACGTCCTTGGGTCCCCACGTCATGATCGTATCGCCGACGCGGGTCGTGCCATGTCCCTCCACGACGGAAAACACGGTCGCATCGGTCGAACGATAGCGACTGGAGGCGAAGCCCTTCGGCAGCAGTTGCAGACATGTCCCCATGGTGGGCATGGCGAATTCGCCGGTGACGGGATTGATGTATTTCAGTTTCAGACCATGGCACGGGTCCCAGGCCGATGTGCGCCGGAGCGCGTCGAGCGACGCACGCGAGCGGGCGTAGGGATAGTTGAAAATCGGCGTCGTCACGCCTCCGCGGGCATGATCGACTGGCAACATATTGGCGCCATACCGGGCCAACGCGTCGCCTTCAGGGCGCCCGATCGGTTGCTCGTCCTCGCCGAGATTTTCGGCGAACGACGCGTCGAGGAATTGCACCAGAGGTATGTCGAGGCCGTCGAGCCAGAACATCGGCTTGTCGGACGTGTTGCCATGGTCGTGCCACTGACCCGTCGGTGTGATGACGAAATCGCCGACCTCCATGCGCGTTTTCTCGCCGCCGACGGATGTCGTTGCGCCCGACCCTTCGAGCACGAAACGAAGTGCTGACTGGGAATGGCGATGAGCTGGCGCGACTTCGGCCGGCAGAACCAGCTGGACGCCGGCATAGAGTGACGTGGTGATCTTGGATTGGCCGCGTAAACCTGGATTTTCAAGGATGAGCACGCGGCGTTCGGCTTCCTTGGCTGTGATCAAGCCACCGGCCTCGACCATTGCTTCGCGGATATCGGCGAAACGCCAATGGAAGGGGACGCAGGCACTGCGTGGTTCCGGCGTGATCAGTGCGCCCATGACGGTCCAGAGCGGCGTCAGCGATTGCTTATCGATGCGGTCGTAGAACGCGCGGCGCTCGGGGGTTTCCTGAAGTGGGGCAGTCATGGGAAACTCCTTTTGGCGATGCCGATCGACACCTCAACTCGACGGCTCCAGCATGCTCAACCATGCGCGGTCGTCAATCGCGACGTCTCATAATTGCGAGTGCCATTCAATGATCAAAGATCCGCCGCTGCTGACGATCAAACGTACGTGGTCACGTGCCGATGCCGGCGCGGTTGCCAAGCTGGCCGGTGCACAAACCGGCCATGTCGTCGATGCCCTGCTGGGGCGCGGGGCACTCGACGCCGCGATCAAACCACTCGATGCACACACCGCCGCCTTCGTCGGGACGGCGCTAACGTGCGAATG
>JANOAW010000106.1:0-6798 GCA_031411355.1 Hyphomicrobiaceae bacterium
GCTGGTCAGCTCCGGCCCGTCAGCCGTGACGGCGACCCAATGCGACGGCGGCCATCCGGGAGGCGGGGTCATCTGCGGCGCGGCTCTTGGGTTCGATAGCGGGGACGTGCGATGTAGCCGAGCCAGGCGCGCCATGCCACCCCGCATCGCGGCCGACAGCTACGACGAGGCCAATTCTGCGTGACCGCCCCCGCGAGATCCGTCGCCTTGAGACCGTTCACCGGCGCCGACCGCTTCGTCGTCGCCCGCTGGCTGCGCGCGCCACACGTGATCGCCTGGTTCGGCACACAAGGCGCCGCCGAAGCTGAACTCGGCCTCGCCCAGTCGAGCCCATCGTCGCTGATCCGGATGGTCGTCGTCGACGGCGCTGCGATCGGGTACGCGCAGGCATTCGACATCGGCCTGTCAGGGCTCACTCACGTGGCGATCCCGGCCGGGAGCTACGATGCCGACGTGTTCATCGGCAGCACAGCCCATCGCGGCCAGGGCTATGGTGCCGACGCCCTGCGCCTGATCGCCGACGAGGTCTTCGCGACCACATTCGCAGCGGCCGTTACCGTTACGGTGCCGGTACGTAACGAATCTGCGGTCCGCCGCATCGAACGCGCCGGCTTCACGTGGCATGCCATCACTGAGGACCCGCTCCTCGGTCCGATGTGGATTTTGCGCCGGGATCGGGGCGCCGCGCTTTAATCCCCGCCGCCGCCACCGCCATCGCCACCGCCGCCATCGCTGCTGCTGTCGCTGCTCGAGCTGTTATCGTCGCTGCCACCCGTGACGGCTGAGAAAATCGAACCGATTGCGCTGGTGATGGTGGAGAAGAAGCCGCCGCTTTCGTCGCCGCTTTCGTCGCCACTTTCACCGCCACTTTCACCGGCACTGGCACTGGCACCTGTGTCGCTCGATGCAGTCGCCGCCATCGAGGAGGCATGACCGGTGTCGACGGCATCGGCGCTGGCGCGCGCTTCGCCGCCATCGCCCGATATGGCGGTTTCGTTGCCGGGTGGGCCGTCCGAGATCGAGGCTGGCTCAGGGCCCGCCGCCGGTTCGCTCGGTGCCGATTCCATGTCCTTGAACATTTCCGCTTCCCAGTCGGTCGCACCGTCGAACGCCGCCTGTCGGTCGGTTTCCTTGAAGCCGAGGCCGGAAGCCGCCGCTGCGTCGCCCGGTTTCAACATGAAGTAGCCGAACGACAAAGCGGCTGCTGCGGCGAAGGTCGCGGCGGCAGCCTTGCCGCTGCCAGCCCGGTAGGCGATTGCGCGTTGCGGCGACACGCCGACTTTGGCCGCTTCGACAGCCGCGTTCTGGTTGGCGCCAATGAAAATCAAGATCCAACCTTGCGCCTCACGGCTGGCGGACAACTCGCGTATCGCCGCCTCGTTCAAGCGGCGTGACCCATTCTCGGCGCCGTCGGTGACGATGACGATCGCGCGTCGGCCAGACGTCGGGATACGGCTTTCGGCGTCGAGCACGTAGCCGACGGCGTCGTACAGCGGTGTTGCCGAGCGCGGCACGAATTCGCGCTGTTCGAGATTGCGCACCTGCCAGCCGGGTTCGTCGCGCCGGATCGTATCAATGCTCTCGCTGTCGAAAATGGTCAGGTTGAAGGCCGTATCGCGCGCGAGACCGTCGGCGCGCAAAGTCGCGAGGTAGGCGTTCACCGCCTCGATCGTCTGCTGGCGGTAGGCGCCCATGGAGCCCGAGCGGTCGAGCAGCATGTGGATGCGGTTCGAGGCCATGCGATGTCTCCGTTTCGGACCTGTTCAATCAGCTTCAATCAGCGCGTTTCGCGCGGGCCGCCCGCAGTTTTGCGAGCAGCAGTGCACTCGGGTGACCGTCTTGCGGCAGGACTTCGGCCTTCTGAAATGCACGGATCGCGCCGCGTGTGCCGTTGCCGATGATACCATCTGGCGGCCCGGTGTCATGGCCGAGTTTGGTCAGAAGGTTTTGCAACTCTTCGCGCTCGCCCTTCGAGAGGGACTTGTCGTCGACGGGCCACGTCGCCCGCATCGATGGTTCTCCGGCCAGCCGGCCTGCCAGGAGGGCAACAGACAAAGCGTAGGGAACCGCGCGGTTGTAGCGCAAAATCGCTTGAAAGTTCGACCCGACCAGAAATGCCGGCCCGGTATGACCCGCCGGCAGGATGAGTGAGAGCGGACCGACCTGCCCCGGTTTCGCAGCCACCAGTTCGACGCCGGTCGCGAGCCACGCGTCCAGTGGCTGCATCACGCCAGGTGCTGATAACGCGTAGTCGAATTTTGCCGGCAAGCTCACCTCGATCACGGCCGGGTGTCCTGTTTTCCATCCGGACACCTTGAGGTAATTTGCAGCCGAGGCGAGGGCGTCAGCCGGCTGCTGCCAGATGTTGCGCTTGCCATCACCGTCGAAATCGACGGCGTGGGCGAGATAAGTCGAGGGCATGAACTGCGTGTGCCCCATGGCGCCGGCCCACGAGCCGGTCATTGCTTCTGGCGTGATGTCGCCGCGCTCGAGGATGGTCAACGCGGCGACCAACTCGCCACGCCAAAACGCGGCGCGTCGCTCGTCTGTCATCGCCAGGGTGGTCAGGGATCGTATCACATTGCGCTCGCCCATCGACGTGCCGTACGCGGATTCAATGCCCCAGATGGCGGTGAAGACATGTCGGTCGACGCCATATCGCTGCTCGATGGCCGCCATCAGATCAATGTTGTCTGCGATTTTGGCCCGGCCGTTGGCAACGCGACTGTCTGAGACCAGCAGCGCCACGTAGTCGCCTGCCGTTTTGACGTGCTCGGGTTGCGACGCGTTGAGGGCTGCGATGTCGCTGTCGAGTGTCAGCCCACGGGTGGCGCGCTGAACCAGATCGCGGCTCGGTGATTTGGCATCGCCGGTGATGCCACCGAGAAAGGCTTTGATCTCGGCCTCCGTCTTGAGCGGAGCCGGCGGTCGAGCGTCTTCGATGGGCATGGCGAGACGCTCCGACCACCAACTCGGGCCGAACAGGGCGACGACGGCGAAGACGCCGACGATAAGGGCGATGAAACCGATCATGCCGGCGCGGGCGCGGATCATAGGTCGCCTCCGGTGGCGGACAGTGTGCGGCGGCGTTGATCGTTGCGGCGGCGGGATTCAGCCGCGCGACTATCATTTTTGACGAACGGCGACGTTCGGCCCGCGAGCTTGGCTGCGATGTCGTCGAAGCCGATGGGGCGGTAGTCATGACTGTCGACGCCGACATCGAGCGAATAGCCATGCGCCTCGTCGTCGAGACGTCCATGCACGTGCCCATGCAAATGCCAGGCACCGCGCCACGCCTTGTCCCACTCACGCAACGGATAATGACACAGGATGATCGATTTGTTCCGGACGGTCACCTCGGCCAGGACGTGCACACTGGCGAACAGGGCGAGTTCGTCAGCCTTGAGGCCCGCATCATGATTGCCGCGCACCAGATGGATCGTGCCGTGGAGGCGCCCCCGGTAGTCAGCGAGACGTCCGGCGTTGCGATGTGCGAAGTCGCCGAGATGCCAGACCGTGTCGGCCGGTGCCACGACAGCGTTCCAGCGCGCCACGATTTGTTCGTCCATCTCGGCGAGAGTGGCGAAGGGACGATCCGCAAGCGTGCGGATCGAGTCGTGGCCGAAGTGAGTGTCGGACGTGAAGTAGGTCGCCATCGGTGATCGAGCCTCGCTGCGCTACTGCGGTTTCGATGCAGCCCGGCGCAGATCCGACAACGTCGCAGCCGACGGCCAGCAATCGACCGGCCGGCCGGCGGACGCTTGATAGTCGCCGATCAGTCGACGGGTGTTCATGCCGGCCTTACCATCGACTTTCTCGATTGCGAACCCAAGGCCTTTCAGGCGGCCCTGCACGTCCTCGATATCACGGTTGGTGATCATCGGCGGCGTCGACCAGCGCGTTCGGAAATCGCCGCCGCCGGCTATGCGATCGGCAAGGTGGCCAACGAACACGGCGTAGAGATCGGCGAAATTATAGCGCTTGAGCACCATGAAGTTTTCAAACACCAGGAACGTCGGACCGTAAGCGCCACCCGGCATCAACAGGAATGCCTGGTCGCCATGCCGCTCGTCGGCAAAGGCTTTGCCGTCTCTGCGCGTCACGCCGAGCTTGATCCACTCGACGGTCGGTTTTGTCGACGGCGCACCTTCGAGCCGGCAATCGAGCCCCTTCGGCAGTGTCACTTCTATGCCCCAGGGTTGGCCTTTGACCCAACCTTTGGCCTTCAGTTGATTGGCGGCCGAGGCCAAAGCGTCGGGCACCGAGGTCCAGATGTCCTTCTGCCCGTCTCCATCGAGGTCATAGGCCAATTCGAAAAATTCGGTCGGCATGAACTGCGTCAGCCCCATGGCGCCAGCCCACGAGCCCTTGACGCGCTCGCCGACCAGGATACCCGCCTCGACCATGCGCAAAGCGGCGATCAGTTCGGCACGGAACATGTCCCTGCGCCGCCCGAGCCAGGCCTGCGTCGCGAGCGATCGGATCACGTCGTGCGTCGGCTTATAGGCGCCGTACGACGTCTCCCTTCCCCAGATGGCGAGCAGAACATGTCGCTCGACGCCTATGTCGCGCTCGATCCGGTTCAACGTCGCTGCATGGGTAACAGCCAACTGCCGGCCCTGCACGTCGAGTTTCGACAGATACGCCGCATCGAGATATTGCAGCGGCGTGCGCGAGAATTCAGCCTGTCCACTGTTCGCGGGCTTGGCCACGCCGGGAATTTCAAGATCCGGCAACGACCGGTCGGGGGTCAGCTTGGCAAACACACGGTCGAACGTCGCCGCCGACACGCCAGCTGAGATCGCATCGGACTTGAGCGCCGAGACAAACGCCCGGAACGCGTCGTCCGTCGTTTGCGCGTGTGTCGAGCCGACCAGCAGAAGCCAGAACAGCAAAGCGATAGGCGTGCGCATCGTGGTGTCCAGGGGTGCGTCGATCAGAACGTGTGCACCATCTCTTTGCAGCGCTTCTGCGGCAAGGGCGGCAGTTGAGTTCATAGGGTGAACAAACGCGCCACGTGCGCACATGGCGCTGTGATAACGGGTCGTCGACCTGTCGGCGGGTTGACGGGTGGGCGCGGGCGCCGTCACAAACCGGATCGTCGCCGCCCAATGGCGCCAAATCGAGAGCAGCCGATGCCACATGTCGATGTGTTTGTTTCGCTCAATAGCCCGTGGACATACATGGGTTGGTCGCGTTTTCGCGATCTGGTCGTGCGCCACGGCCTGACGGTGCGCGTGAAACCGGCGCGCTTCACCGACGTGTTCGCGGTCACCGGCGGATTGCCGTTGCCAAAACGCGCGCCGGCACGACGTGCGTACCGCATGATGGAACTGAAACGATGGCGCGATCGTTTGGGCCTGCCGATTGTGCTCGAGCCCCGATCGTTTCCTGCGGACGAGGCTCCGGGTGTACGCCTCCTGATCGCTGCGACCGAGCAAGGTCACGACGGCGTCCGATTGGCTGAAGAGATCGGCCGATCGCTGTGGGAACTCGACAAGTCGATTGCCTCGCCCGAGGTCCTTGAAGCGGCCGCGCTGCGGGCCGGCATCGACGCCACCGCTGTCATGGCCAAGGCGCCGTCGACCGCGGTGCTCGATGCCGCATGGGATGGCAATACGGCGGACGCGATCGCGCGCGGCGTGTTTGGTGCGCCGAGCTATGTCCTGTCGGATGGCGAGATTTTCTGGGGCCAGGATCGGCTCGATCTGCTCGCCTGGCGGCTCTCCACGGCGACCTGAGCGCCGATCCGGCGCGTAAGCTGTGGATGACGGGTATGAATCGGCTGTCGGCGTGGACGCACAGGCCGAATCGTTCGACTAACGCAGTCGAGTTGTCGTGACACACCGCACCTGCGGAAGATCCAGAGACCTCGCCCGTGACCGATCTGCGAACTGCCATTCTCGATCTGGCCAAACGGTCGGCGAACATCGCCAAGGCCTGCAACAACGATGAGAGCGTCAAGCTCTACCTCGTGCTGCCGATGCTGCGCGCGCTCGGCTACGACAGCACGGACCCGTTGGAAGTCTATCCCAACCACGAGACCGACCCTGTCGCCGGGCCGGACGGTAGCCGCATCTTCACGGCCGATTTCGCCATTCTGCGGCAGGGTTTGCCGGTGATCGCGATCGGGGCGGCGCGAACCGCCGCTGATCTCGCCACGAAGCGCAACACGATTGCAACCTACTACAGTGCCTGGCCCAGCGTGAAAGTCGCCATGCTCTCCAATGGGATGCTGTTCGAGTTCTACGTCGACAGCCAGGCGACGGGCGTGATGGACAGCGACCCGTTCCTGACGCTCGACCTTGAGACCATGGGCGACGCCGGTCCGTCCGTCGACGCGGTCGAGACCTTGCAGCACGCGACCAAATCCGAACTCGACCCGGATCGCATCGCGGAGCGGGCGCATCTCGGGTTGGTCAAAAAGCGTCTGCGCTCGGCATTCGTCGAAGAAGCACAATCGCCGTCGGAAGATTTCGCGCGTGCGATGATGGCGCGCGTCGGATTTCCCGGCGTCCGTCGGGAGGCGCTCGACCGGCATTATGCAGGCCTCGTGAAAGCAGCGTTCGAAGAGTCGCTGGTGCTGCCGGTGGTTCAGAAGTTGAAAGCCGGGGGCATGGCCGACGGCATCGCGAGTGGCCTGAAGCTGGACGTCAACCCGACCCTGGCATCGGCCGAGCGCGAGATTGCGTTGTTCAATCAGCTGCGCCGTCGCTTGGCCTATCTCGTCGACGACGAGACCCAGTATCAAGCGCTCGATCAGCTGGTGTGCACCAGTTCGATCGGCCGCTTTACGGT
>JANOAW010000107.1:0-13027 GCA_031411355.1 Hyphomicrobiaceae bacterium
TTCGGATTCCGTGACGCCCAACACTGCCCCGCCAACACTGGATGGCTGCGGCGCCTCACGTCGCCAACCGCTCCAACAGACGCACCCCATCCGCCCGCAACTCGCCCTTCGGATCGACATACCGGCTCAGCGTCTGCCGCGTGATCCCGAGCTCCTTGCAGAGATCGCCGACGCGCGTGTCGCGCTTGGCCATTGCGGCCTGTGCGAGGCGCAGCTTTGCCGGCGTCATCGTGTAGGGGCGACCACCATTGCGGCCCCGCGCACGCGCCGACTGCAGCCCGGCTATGGTGCGCTCACGGATCAACTCGCGCTCGAATTCCGCCAGCGCCGCGAATATCCCAAACACTAAGCGACCGCTGGCCGTCGTCGTGTCGATGTTGGCACCCTGCCCAGTCAGGACACGAAAGCCGATCCTGCGCTCCATCAGATCGTGCACCGTGTTGACCAGATGCTTCAGGTTCCGGCCAAGGCGATCGAGCTTCCAGACGACCAGCGTGTCGCCCTCGCGCAGCGACTTCAAGCACGCCTCGAGGCCCGGCCGGTCGTCGCGCTTGCCAGAGGCTTGGTCTTGATAGAACTGCGCCGACTTCACCCCGGCCGCGAGCAACGCGTCGCGCTGCAGGTCGAAAACCTGCGAGCCGTCGGCCTTGGACACGCGCATGTAGCCGATGAGCATGGGCTCGATCCCCTTCTAGGCGCATCACTTAAACGTTCGATTGTGTGACATTGCCGACAGCCAGCATCGCCAGCGGCAAATCGAACACATATTCTATCACTTATTCTATAATCCACAAATATAGGCCGACAAGAATATGTGACACGGGCCCGATCGACCGCCTGCGGCGAGGCAAGACGGCCCAGGTCGCGGCCAAACGGGTCGGCGAGCCGAGCGCGTGACAGGGGCAGGGGTTCGCCGCACTTGATTGCAATGCTATCATTGATTACGCTCTGGCTGAGATGGAGGAGGCGCCGGTGGCAAGCATCACGATCCGAAACTTAGATGACGGCATAAAGCAGCGGCTGCGCGTGAGAGCAGCAGAGCATGGCCGGTCCATGGAAGAAGAAGCGCGTGAAATCCTGCGCCTCGCGATCGGGGAAACCCGCCCTCCGCTGAACCTGGCTGCCGCCATTCGAGCCCGTGTTGCCGTGTCAGGTGGCAGCACGCTCGACATCCCGCCCCGTGAGGCAATGCGCGAGCCACCGTCACGAGACTGAAGCCGATGATCATCCTCGACACCAATGTTGTCTCGGAGCTCCTGCGCACGTCGCCGGCGCCGGCTGTTGAGGCGTGGCTTGCAGCTCAAGACGGGGCCACCGTCTATCTGACCGCCGTCAGTGAGGCGGAGCTGCGCTATGGCGTTGCCATCATGTCGGTCGGCAAGCGCCGCACCGCCCAGGTCAACCTTGTCGAGAGCCTGCTGCGCGAGGATTTTGCCGGACGCATTCTGCCCTTCGATAGCGCCGCCACCCCGGCCTATGCCCAAATCGGGGCAGAGCGGAAAAGCGCGGGACGACCGATCAGCCAGTTCGATTGTCAAATCGCTGCAATCGCGCGGCGTCACAGTGCCGTCCTCGCAACCCGGAACGTCCGCGACTTCGAAGACTGCGGCGTTACAATCATCAATCCTTGGGACAGCACCTGATGGGTTTCCGAGCGCCGCCGCGCGTATCAACGAGCATTGCACACGTGACCCATGCCCCCAAGTACGACGACATCCGTCGCACCAAACGCGTCACGACCCATCCTGGCGAGATGCTGAAGGAGGAATTCCTGACGCCGCACGGCCTTGGCGCAGCCGCCCTTGCCGCCGAGCTTGGCGTGCCGGCGAACCGCATCACCGAAATGGTCGCCGGTCGGCGCAGCATGACCGCCGACACCGCACTGCGTCTGGCGGATCGGTTCGGCACATCGCCCGAATTTTGGATGAACTTGCAGTCGATGTACGACCTATCGAAGTCCTTGCTCACGGCGCGCGCGGCCGCTTGACTACCCGCTGTCAACTGTCCTTGCGCGACCTCCGAGATGCATTGGAATTGAACCAGGCGCGGTGGAACTGGCCTTGCACTCACAAGCCGTACGGTTTACCCGTATGATCATCATGCGCGATGACCGCTTCGAGTGGGATGATCGGAAGGCCGCGACGAACCTCAAGAAGCACGAGGTCTCGTTCGAGGAAGCGCGATTTGTATTCGACGATCCTCATTCGATTGATTTTGATGACCCCGACCCGGACGAGATCCGAACGCAGACCATCGGCCGTGTCCGTAACTCACTGCTCGTGATCGTCTGGACCGAACGCGAAGGACGGGACGGAGTTGTGCGCAGCGCCCGAGAGGCAACCACCCATGAAGAAGCCACCTACCGGAACAGCTAAGACCTTCAAGCGCACCAAGCGTCTCAGCGACGCCGAGATATCGGCGCGCGCGTCGACTGATCCCGACAATCAAGTCCGGACGGCCGACGAACTGAAGCAGTTCCGCCGAACGTCGCCCGCCCGGCGTATCCGCCTGAAGCTTGGGTTGTCGCAACCGGAATTCGCCAAGCGCTTTGGCATTCCTCTCGGAACCTTGCGCGATTGGGAGCAACACCGCGCGGAACCGGATCATGCCGCACAGACGCTTTTACGCGTGATTGAGGCTCTGCCAGGGGAAGTGCGGAAGGTAATCGAGGCGGCATAACGCGCGCAGCGCGCCGTGCACGAGATCAAAAATGACCCAAAATCCGCGTTGCGGACAAGCGCTTCGACGCGTGGTTGGAGGTCTGAGACATGGCAGCGAAAAGCAAAAAGACGTTTGTGCCGGCCAAAGACTTTCTGGCGCGGTTTTCTGCTGACGAGCAAGCAGCGATCCAAGCGCGTGCCCGAGCCCTGATTGCCGAAGAACTCACCTTGCGCGATCTGCGCAAGGCGCTCGCCCTCACGCAGACACAGCTCAGCACCACGCTCGGTGTTGGCCAGGAACAGATCTCGCGCATGGAACAGCGCACTGACCTGCTGCTGTCGACGCTGGCGAGCTACGTCGACGCCATGGGCGGCAAACTGCGGCTGATGGTGGAGTTTCCGGATCGGCCACCGGTCGCGCTGGCGCATCTCGGCGACGTGACGAAAGCTCCGGATGCAAAACCACCGCGGAAGCGCGCGGGCGTTCGGTAAGGCCTGCGGCGCAGCAAAGTCCGCCGATCCAGGCCGAGCCCGGCGCCGGCGGCAATGGCCTCGATGCCGATCGCATCGGCCGACGCGGCCAGGGGCCCCGGGGCGCCGCTCGCCGCGTATCGACGCCAACGAGCAAACCTTGCGGCACGTGCTGGCAAGCACAGCGGGAACGGCGCGGAACAGGCATCTTCTGGTCATCACCGACGCAAACAGACACCGCGCCGGGGCCACCAAGTCGACCTTACCTCCCTCTTCAAAGGCACATCCCATGACCAAGACCCTCGCCGCGGCCGTCGTTCTTGGCCTCGCAGCCCTCACCCAGTCGGCATCGGCCGGCACTGACAGCCACGGCCAAAAACACACTTTTGTCCGCCCAATGATCGTCAAGCCAATGATCTTTAAGCACGTGGTCTTCAAACCAGCGGTGCAGCCGATGTACAAGCCGATCGTCATCAAGCACGTGATGCACAAGCCGACGTATCGCCCAGCGGCATACGCCATCGCGACGACATATGCAGGCTACCAGCCAGCGTATCACGCGCCGAAGTACATCTATGCCCCGTACACGACCTATAGCTACGACAGCGCGCCGAAGGATTGCTCGCTGGTGCTCTACAAGTCGGACTACGGCATGGTGCGCAAGGTCTGGCGCTGCGTCGAGGTCAAGAAGGTTGAAATGGCACCGGTCAAGATCATCGAGCGCACGGTCGAAAAACAAGTCATCGAAAAACAAGTCATCGAAAAGCAGGTCATCGAGAAGGACGTCCCGACCGACGACACACTGCCGCCGAAGTGAGCAGGATTCAGACCCAGCCGGGGTGGAGCGTCGTCCGGCCCGTCGACGACGTGACTGGGTCGTGCGGACGGGTGCGTGGCCATCCTATTGCCTGAACCTTTTGGCAGCTCGGGTTACGTGGCGGCGCTGATAGCTGCACGTACCACGACACGTCAGGGCGGCGACCACTCGCGTTGCCCGTTGCGGGCTCCCCCAAACTCATGCTTGCGGATCTCGCGCGCAGGGGTGGCGTCGCGGGTGACCTGCCAGCCGAGTGGCTTGAAGCTGTGCATATCTCGGATATGCCAGCCGCCGAGCCAGAATGATGCGCGGAACCAGCGAGCCATGATCGCGATGGCCCGCATCACAAAAGATCAGGCATCAAGCCGCCGATTGCGCCGCCAGCACGGCTTTCGATAGATCGTGCATCGACTGCAGGTTCATCCAGAATTCTGGCGATGTATCGAACCGCTTGGCCAGTCGCAGGGCGGTGTCGGCCGTCATGCCGCGCCGGCCATCAATCATTTCCGTAATCCGGTTGGCGGGCACATCCAGCTCGGCCGCCAGTGCGGTGGGCGGATATCGTCGCGGCTCATGGTGTCATCCTTGTGGTAGTCGGTGATTTCGACATCCCTTGCGCTGTCCAACGGAAGCAAATGCGCCATTGGTCGTTGATGCGGATCGAGTGTGCGGATGGCCCTGCTGCCACGCAGCGCTTCGAGTCGATTGCCGGGTGGAACTTTCAGGTCGTCGAGCGTTTTTTGTGGCATCAGAGAAAGGCATCCACCCTGACGCCGAACCTCTGCGCAAGCGCCTTCGCTATCCCTTTGCTTATTGTTCTGCGGCCATTGAGGATGTCGGATATGCGGCCCTGCGGGGCACAATCGGCTAAGTCCTCTTGCCGCAAGCCCTGGCTCTCCATCAGGAAGCGCAGCACCTCCCGGGGCGGCGCATCGGGCACAACGACCGTTCGCGCTTCGTAGGCGCTGACCTGATCATCGATCAGATCGAGCACTTCAGTGAGCGGATGATCTTCATTCTCGCCGATCTCATCGATGATGCGCTCGATCAAAGCTGTGGCGCGCGCATAGTCTTCTGCGGTCCGCACAACGCCAACGCCCATCAGAGTGCGAAGGGGGCGCCAGGCCGCAAGGATGGCCTCCACATCCGGTGTGGAATGACGTGCCTGTGTCATGGTCATCTCTTCTTCCAGGTGCCACGATCGTATTCGGAATGCGTCAGGATGTTCCGAATGTAGACCTTTCGCCGGTTGTAATGGATCGCGGCGATCAGCCGATACTTGTTGCCGCCGATGTCGAAAACCGTAAGGCCATCGACGTGATCCACGCTGCTGAAGGTCGTCTTCAATTGAGCGAAACTGGCGAAGTCGTTCCCGCGCATCAGCGTGTGCCATGCCGTCAACGGCGTTTCCGCGTCAGGAAATCGAGTCCAAAACGCGACCAGCGCCGGTTTTGCGATGACATGCATCGCGCAGACAATATACCAATTTGGTATTTTGCCAAGTGACCGGTTGGCCCGGGTCCTCTTCGGCGACACGCTCGCTCGTTTAAAGCGCGGCGCACCTCCAGCTGCAACGCAGCTGCCGCCAGCGACGCCAGCACGCTGGTCAACTTGTGGACCTTGGCCCCGAACAGCGGCTGGCTGTCGCCCTCGCTGAGCCAGACATCATTGCAGCCTGCAAACTCACGCTCTCAGAAAGCGATAGACACTGAATATCGGACGCGCCGCCCCGATCTATGAATAGGCGGACACGAAGGAGGCGGCGCATGCGCACCGTCATCACGACACTTCTCGCAACAGCCCTGCTCGCGTCTCCAGCAATAGCCCAAGCGCAGCTCGCGGACACGGCAAGGTCGTGATGGGCGCCGATCAGGCGGCAGCGGGGCTCCCTAAGCTGCCCACCGCGCATGGATGCTGGTTCCAGCGTGTGCTGGCTGAACCTTCTCGTCAAGGATCACCACAGGATTCGGCTGCAGCTGGCGCCGGCCAACCGCATTGATCGCATGTTGCGCTGCGCCGCCGAGCAAGAAGGCTGCGACTTGATCGGCAATCTGATCGCCGACGCGCTCCTGCGCCTCCAACGTCGAAGCGCCGATATGTGGCGTGCAGACGACATTGGGTAGTCCGAAGAGGACATTGGCGGTGCAGGGCTCCTCCTCGAAGACGTCTAGCGCAGCGCCTCTGACATGGCCATCGCGGATGGCCGCGGCCAAGGCGGCTTCGTCGATCAAACCGCCGCGAGCGCAATTGATGATGTGCACGCCGGGACGAGTCGACCGGAGCGCAGCGGCGTTGATGATGTGCCGCGTGGCGGGCGTGAGCTGCGTGTGCAGCGTAATGATGTCGGATCGCCCGAGCAGCGCGCCGAGACTGACCCGCTCGACGCCGATCTCTTCGGCGCGCTTGATGGTGAGCGCCGGATCGAAGGCAATCACACGCAGCTTGAGCCCGGTTGCCAGGTCGGCCACGATGGACCCGATATTGCCGCATCCGATGATGCCGAGTGTCTTGCCGCGCAGCTCCATGCCCTTGAAACGGGTCTTCTCCCAGATGCCACTGCGCGTCGCAGCGTCGGCGGTCGGAATCTGGCGCACGACGGCCATGATCATCGCGATCGTATGCTCGGCGGTCGTGACCGCGTTGGCGAGGGGTGTGTTCATGACCGTGATGCCGTGGGCTGTCGCCGCGGGAATATCGACGTTGTCGACACCGATCCCGGCGCGCCCAACGACCTGCAGCCGCGTGCCGCGTGCCAGGACATCCTTGGTGACCTGTGTGGCCGACCGGATGATAAGGCCGTCGAAGGCACCGATCGTGTCTGCGATCCGGCCTATCTTTCCGAGAGCTGGCATCAGGGTCACATCGCAGCCGGCGGCGACAAGACGGTCGGCGGAGGCTTGTGACAGGTCGTCAGAAATCAAAACACGGGGACGCATGGGAAGTATCCTTCTGGGCTGGCGGTGGGGGGGGTGACTGTCAGGCAGCGAGAGTGTTTGCGGTCTGCGAAAGGGCCGGGCCGGACGGCAAGAAGGTCTTGCGCACGTTGGCGTAGGTCCAATCGAGCCAGGGTGTAAGCAACATCAGGTCGACGGCGTGAACGGTCGGACCGGTCCAGATGCGCAGCCCAGGCGGCGCATCTCGGTAGTGGCCGATATCGAGGGCGACGCCGGCGTCTTCGAGTGACGTGATGATTCGCTGCGCAAGCCGGCCTTGAAGTCCGCGATCGAGGCTGATCACATCGGTGGCTGCGAAGCGAAGGCACACGCTGGTGTTGGAGCGGGCTTTCGGATCCTCGACGAGGTTCTCGATCCAATGGGTCCGATTGACCCAATCCTGGATGATCGACGCGTTCGCGTCGGATCGCGCCATCAGGCTTGTTGTACCACCAGTCTTCTCGACCCATTCCAACGCGTCCAGATAGTCCTCGACGCACAGCATCGACGGCGTGTTGATCGTGTCGCCCTCGAACAGTTTGACCAGGACGGATTTACCGTCAGTCAGTCTGAACAGCTTCGGTAGCGGGCGGAGCGCCGGGTATCTCCGAAGGCGATCGATGGCTCGCGGAGACAGGATCAGCATGCCGTGGCCGCCTTCGCCGCCGAGGCATTTCTGCCAAGAGAACGTGAACACATCCACCTTCGCCCAGTCGACCTTCTGCACGAACGCCGCTGACGTCGCGTCGATGAATGTCAGCCCCGTTCGATCGGAGCTGATCCAGTCATAAGACGGCAGGCGAGCGCCTGATGTCGTACCGTTCGCGGTCGTGACGATATCGCGATCCGGCGACGCCAACGTAAAGTCCGGCAGACGACCGTAGTCCGCCCGGATGACACGTACGTCATCGAGCGCCAGCTGTGTTGTTGCGTCCCGGGCCCACTCGTCACCGAAGGCATCGAAACTGAACACATCGACGCCTTGCGGACCAAGCAAGTTCCACATGGCCATCTCGAAGGCTCCAGTGTCGGAGCCCGGCACGATGGCACACACGTAGTCTGCGGGAACGTCGAGTAACGCCTTGGTGCGAGAGATCGCCGCCTTGAGTTTTTGTTTCGCCGGCTGGGAGCGATGCGAGCGGCCGACGACCGCACCGGCCAGAACGCTCGGTGCCCAACCCGGTCGCTTGCGGCAAGGTCCGCTCGAAAACTGCGGATTGCGTGGGCTGGCACGGGGTTTATTGATGCGGACGGATGTCATGGCAATATTCCTGGGCGAGGTTCCTGGAGCCGGAGCAGATGGCGGATATCTGGCGAGCCGCCGCTAGCCGACGTTGACGCCTTTGCTGACCAGCGTCTGGCGAATGCTGCGGATCGAGTTCAATCCGACGATCTCGGAGGTCGAGAAGGTGACACCGAATTGATCCTCGACTTCCATCACGAGCGTGACGTGGCGCAGACTGTCCCATCGCGGCAGGGTCTTGGGGCTGGCATCGTCCGTGATGCGCTCTTCCGGCTCGCCGAGAACCGACGCGAAGATCGTGGTGAGTTTCGTCATGGCACTGTTCCGTTCTGGTTGGGTTGGCGTGGCGTGTGGTGGCTCGATTTCGATGGCCGGGGCGGCATCGCCGAACACGATGTCGCGCAGGTCAACCGGCCAGCGGCGGGCGTCGAAACCATGCTGGCTGAAGAGAGCGAGAACCCACCGCTCGAGGCCGAACCCGACGCAGGCCGAGATCGCAGGAGAGCCATCTTCAAGCTTGATATCGAAACGATTGCCGAAGAACGGGCCGTGCAGATTGATCGAGCCGCCGGCGACGCTGCGCGCCTTGCCGGACTTGTCGGGGGCAACGGCAAGACGGATCTCGAATTTCACGTCGAGACTCTGCTGGAAGAACTTCTTGGCAGCGGACACGGTCGCAAAGAACGGGTCGGTAGCGGTTTCGATGTGCAGATCGAGATCCCACTCGTGGGCGATGTCGCAGATGATATCGACCGCTTCCTTGCGCCCATCGTTGATAAACGCATCTGTGCCGAGGAACACGAGTTCGCGGACGTTGAACTCCCAGAGGCGATCCAGACCGCGGATGTTCTGCGATTCGTAGCGGAACACGCGACCCATCCAGGTCAGGATCGTGCCATCGCCTGGGATCGTCTTGCCTTCGAAGGCCTCGTAGCAGGGGAAGCATGCGGCGGGGTTGAGACAGTAATGCGGTTTCTCGAACGAGTCGTTCCCCGGGACCTGCAACGAACCATGACCGGCATTCGCCTGACGAAAGCGCTCCAGTTCATCGAAATCCTCGACAACATGCGATACGAACGAGACGGCGTTCGGGTGCATCTCGAAGTAGCCGCAGCGCGCCAGAACATCGGCCCGGATCATTGCCGGATAACTCCGATGTTCGGCATCGAAGCGGGACATGTAGATCCGCCCGAATTTCTGATCGACCGCGTTCAGAAGGCGGAGCGCCGGTCCGGACAGGCTGACTTGGCCTTGCCCATGCTCGAACAACCACCCGCGCGCCTGCAGCTCCTCATAGACACCGTCGATGATGGGATGCTTGTCACGGCGGACATTCGTGAAGTGGACTTTGGTTTCGATCTTGCGAAAGCGAGACACCATTCCGGTCAGGAAGCGTTCGCACTTGTCGCGGACTGCCACCGGGTCCGCACCGGGCTTCAAGCAGATTGAGACTGCATCCAGTGCTGCGTTGACGTGGAGGTGGTCGATGTCGCGAGAAATGTAGACGGACTGTTTTTCGATGTCGGACGCGAGGTCTGGATCGACTTGACGCGACAGCTTGATCTCAATTTTGGAGGCGGTTGTGGCATGGATAGTCATGACGCGATCCGATCTATGAGTGTGGGTGATGGTGGGGGAGAGAGCATTCAGAATTTGTAGTAGAGGAAGCCGCTGACATCGCCGGAGCTGAGCAAGGAGACAGTGATCAGCGCGGCTGAGACGATCATTCCGATGGTGTTTGGGCGCCAGGCGACGGCTTGGAGCCATTTGCGGGTCTGGTTCGCGATATCGTCGGTCGTCACCGCATAGTTGCGCAGGATTTCCGTCGTATTCGGAGCAATCACCAGGAACAGCACGACCGCAATTTCAAGCGGAACGAGCGTTTTCCAGTCGAGCACCCACGCGGCAGGCGACGGTCCGGTGAACATCGCGGCGAAGACAGTTGCAGCTTCCGGCAACGTGTTGGCTCTGAACAAGACCATCGAGAGCAGGGCGACAAACATCGTCAGGAACCAGCCCACGGCAGACGGGACGTCGGGCATCCGAGCTTCACGCCACGCGTAGTTGATCGAGAGAGCGACACCCCAGAGCAGACCGAACACGATGTAGGTCCAGCCGGCCCCATGCCACAGCCCGGCAAGGGCAAAGGCGGCGATCGAGGGGAAGGCGACGGCCAGGATGAAGCGCGTGACGGGGCCGGATTTGCGACGCTGGCAACGGCGCGCCATGCGAACCGCGATCGGCATGTACAGGTACATGGTGATGAAGCGGGTCAGCGTGATGTGCCAGCGCTTCCAATACTCGAGAACGCTGGTGGCTTTAAGGGGCGAGTTGAAGTTGATCGGCAGCTTGATGCCGAACAGAGCGCCGATCGCCATGGCCATGTCGCAATAACCAGAAAAGTCGAAGTAGAGCTGCAGGAAATAGGCGACGGTACCGCCCCAGGCATCCATCGACGAGATCGCCTGACCACGCGCAACCGCGTCGAACATGGCATTTGCGGAGGGAGCGAAGGCCTCGGCGACGACAATCTTCTTGAACAGGCCAAAACCGAACAGAGCTGCGGCTGACGTCACACGCTCAAACGTCGGGGAGAAAAGATCGCCATGCCGAAGCTGAGGCAGGATCTCACGTAGTGTCGTGATTGGGCCGGATGTCACAGAGCCGAAGAACGAGACGAACAGCAGGTACTCGATGAAGGTGTGCTGCTCGTGTCGGCCGTTGAGTGTGTCGACGAGATAGGCGATCTGCTGGAACGTGAAGAACGAGACGCCGAGCGGCAGGGCGATGTGCAACATCGACCAGGGCGTGATGCCTTGAGCGACCAACGCAAGGTTCAGGTTCTCGATGAAGAAGTCGGCGTACTTGAAGTATCCGAGCATGGCCAGATTGGCCGCAATGCCGACCGTGGCTAACACTGAGCCGCGGTTCTGAAATTTCTGCATCAGGCGGGCAATACCGAAGTTGGCGACAGCTGAACCAAGAAGGACTGCCAGAAACGCGACCTTCCATGACGCGTAGAAGACAAGGGAAGCTCCCAGCAGGGCCAGCAGGCCCGTTCGGCGGCCCGCGAGCCGATACGCCAGAACGGCGGCCGCCATGGTGGCTGGCAGGAAGACGAACAGAAAGGACGGCGAATGAAACAGCATGGTTTCCTCCTGGAACCTCAAGGGTCCAAGTTTGTGTGGGCTCTGGATGTGGGATGAAGTGACGGTGCATTCGGCGCGTAGGCGTGAGGACCAGGATCAACTATGTGCAACGGGGCTTATGACGGCACCTTGGCAAACACCTTCTGCAGGCACGCCTCGTCGAGATGAATGTAGTCGCGGAAGCTCTTTTCTTCGCAGCCCGCTTTTGCCGGATCAAAACTGCCGACCAGAACGGCCCCATTGTCCATTGCAATTTTTCCGACCTGCGCTTCGATCAATGCGAGTGTCTTGCCGTAGGGCTTGTCGACCAGCGCGTTCCAATAGGCCGGGTGATGTGGTGTGATGGCGATCGCCACGTTCACGTCGTTCTGCCGCAAGAACTGCAAGAGAGGAGCGAGCGTCGCCATGCGTTCAGCATCCACGGGCCACGACTTCCGTTCGGAAACCTTCTTGGCGCGACCGAGCGCCTCCGCCCGGGCTGAGTCTGCGGTGAACGATCCCTGGTGGGCCGCCGAAAATACCAACGAACCATCGGCACGTATCACGTCGAACTTGGGATGCGTCGCATCGGCTGTCGGCCCTGGCAACTCGTCGGCTGTAAGGCGCATGGCGATCTGCCGTTTCAGCAGCGACATGGAAAACATCTGCCCCCAATGGGTGAGCGGCAGGTTGTCCGCGAGAGGCACCTTCGGCAGCTCGAGCCGATCGGCCATCGCCCGATATTCAGGCCAGAACATCTTCCATTCGGCGTCCGTCCGCGCCTCGACGGGCAGGAACGTCGCGAACCGAACGCTCAGCACGAGCGTTTTCGGCAGTCGGCCGTTTGCATGCAACAATTCGACGAAGGCGAGGAGATCCTCCATGTAATCGCTGTGCACGAAGGCATTGTAAAACGTCTTGTCCGGAAACAAATCGGCTCGTGCCAGTTCGAAGCGGCTGCCGGCGAAGGCGATGACATCAGGTGTGCGGGTCATCAGACGGATGTGCTCGCGGCGCAGGCCGCGGAAGTCGAAGTTGGGATCATGGACCGTCAGGTTCTTGCCGTCCTCGAGGTGACGGGCGGCGACGGCTTGGCCGGCGGCCGAGAAGTTGAGAGGATCAAAGTGACGGTTGGCGGCTGCAATCGTGAGGGAGGTGGCTGCGACGGCGGCTGCGAACAGGCCAGCTTGTGTCCACACAAAGCGGGACCCTCGACTTTTTTTTGAGCCAGCTGGTCCATTCGCTGAGATCACTGAGGCAGTTGCAAGCGCTGAGGGGGTCATAGGGAGGGTCTCCTGTTGATGCTCGTGACGGTTATTTCCAGAATGGCTTGTTGCATTCCGCGGCGACCTGGCTGCGCGTGATGCCGACATCCTTGAGGAGGCGGGCGTCGAGTTCGGTCAGAGCTTGTCGCTGGCGGCGGCGGGCCAGCGCTCGCCGGATGACAGTGAGGAGGCGGTTTGATCTAGACCGGGGGACATCGAGGTTTTGGGTGTCATCCGAGGAGTAGGCAGGATTTGCTGGGGTGGTCATGATGATCTCCATTGATCTCAATGAAACGTTTGTATCTTAGAAAAAAACATAAAGCAACAGTCGTATCATTAAAAAGATGCATTCGTTGCTAGAAATTTTACACCATGCTGTTCTGGCTGGGTAAAATTAGTGCGTTCGCTTGCCGAACTGGACGACACGCTGGCATCAAAGCCATCGGCGTCGAAGGGCAAGTGCAGTGCGTACTTCCACTTGAGGTTGATTTCGACGGCCTCGGCAGCTTT
>JANOAW010000108.1:0-3333 GCA_031411355.1 Hyphomicrobiaceae bacterium
CGCCGCGGGCGGTCGGTCCAGCCATGGGAAGTCTCCTGATCAGGTGAGGGTGCCCGATCACGAGCCCCAGTTCGTCGTCGGTTCATATCACGAACGCCGCCTGTAGAGCCTTTTCGATCATCCGACAAGCGTGACTGATGACGCGTGGTTCACACGCCCCCCTCGACCATGACTTCGATCAAGCGCGGCTGTCTCGAATAGAACGCGGCATCGAGGGCGGGACGTAGCCTGGCTGGATCGTCGACCCGCTCGGCTGACACGCCCATCGCCCGCGCCAAACCCACGTAATCGACCGCCGGATCGGCGAAATCCATGCCGACGTAGGCGCGCGAGCCATGAAACGCCGTCAGCCGCTGCTTGATGATGCGATAGCCACCGTTATTTGGAATGACAAAGGTGATCGGTAATTTGTGATGGGCCGCCGTCCACAAGGACTGGATCGAATACATGGCACTGCCGTCGCCGACGAAGGCCGCCACGCGTCGCGTCGGTTGTGCGAGAGCGACACCGACGGCGGCCGGTAAGCCCCAGCCGATGCCGCCCGAGGCGAGGCCGTGGAAGCCATGACGGTCACGATACTCGTAAAGAGCGCCGACATATCGGCCTGAGGTCAATGATTCATCGACCAGAATGGCATCTTTCGGCATCGCGTCGACCAATTGCAAAGCCAGCCAGTCGGGGTTGATCGGTCTGACGGACGCAGTGGAAGAGAGCTCGTCGACCAGGGCGGCACGGCGCGCGCTCCAGTTCTTTGACGACACCTCCGCGATGCGACGGCGCGCTTTGGCGTCGAGGTCGGCGCCACCAGAGGTCACCAGTTCGGCGGTCAAAGCCCGCGCGGTCTCAGCGACATCGCCGAGCGCACCGATCTCGACCGCGAAATTTTTGGCGATGTCACTGTCGACGAGCCCGAATTGCACGATTGCCAAACCGGCCGGCAACGGCGAAACCGTGCTGTGGACGGACATTCGCAGCGGATCCGAACCGACGACGATCATCAGATCATAGGGGTCGAGCATCTTGCGTGTGGTCGGCTGCTGACGTGTCAGCGCACCGAGATAGACCGGCGAGCGCGACGGAAAATGAGCGCCGTAGGCGATCGTCTGCTGATGCACCGGACAGCCGATGGTGAGCGCCAGAGCTTCGACCTCGGCAAAGGCGTTGCATTTCACCACGTCGTCTCCGACGATCATGACCGGCCGTTCGGCTTTGAGAATGCGCGCAGCCAGGCGTCGGATCGTGTCGTCGGATGGCCGGGACCGCGCCTCGATCCGCGACGACGACATCAACTCGATTGGCCCCTCCATGTTCAGGATATCGCCCGGCAGCGAGATGAAAACTGGCCCGGTCGGCGGCGTCGTGGCGATCTTTGCGGCGCGCCGGACGATGCGAGGCAGATCTTCGAGGCGTGTCACCTCGACCGCCCACTTGACCAGAGGTGCCGCCATTTCCAGCATGGGCCCGTACAACAACGGCTCCATCAGGCCGTGGCCTTGCTCTTGTTGGCCGGCAGTCAAGATCATCGGTGTGCCGGTAAACGCAGCATTGTACAGCGACCCCATGGCGTTGCCGAGGCCGGGCGCCACGTGCACGTTCGCAGCCACGAGTTGCCCGGTAGCCCGTGAAAACCCGTCCGCCATGGCGACGACGAGGCTTTCCTGCATCGCCATGACATAGGTCAGCTCAGGATGCTCGGCGAGCGCATGCATGATCGGCAGCTCGGTCGTGCCGGGATTGCCGAACAGATGTGTTACCCCCTCCGATTTCAGGAGTGCCAGAAATGCCGATCGGCCGGTCATTGCGTTGCGTGAGGCTGAGGTCATGGGTTACCGCCGTTGCGTGTCGATGCAACGTGTCGCACCTGCCCGCGCGTGGCAAGCGCACTTGTTTTTGGCGGCGCCGCAGGCGACACAGACGGACATGACCGATCACGCAGCACCGCCTCGCACCTGGACACAGGATTTAGCCAATCCGACGCGCTTCATGGCGCTGTCCGGGCGAATTCTGCCATGGATCGCGGCCGCAGCCGGCATGACGACATTGTATGCCCTGTATCTCGCTTTCGCGGCCTCGCCCGCCGACTATCAGCAAGGCGAAACGGTGCGCATTATGTATGTGCACGTGCCGTCGGCGTGGCTCGGAATGTTTGGCTATCTGCTGATCGCGGTCTCAAGTTTCGGGCTGCTGGTATCGCGCCATCCCCTCGCCGACGTGTCGGCCAAGGCCGCGGCACCCATCGGCGCGGCGTTCACCTTGCTGGCTTTGATCACCGGCTCGCTGTGGGGCAAACCGACGTGGGGCACATACTGGTATTGGGACGCGCGGCTGACATCGGTTCTCATCCTCTTCTTTTTGTATCTCGGCCTGATCGCCTTGCGGTCGTCGATCGAGGACGAAGCGACAGCGGCTAAATTGACGGCGATCCTCGGGCTCGTCGGCGTGGTGATTTTGCCGGTGATCAAGTTTTCGGTCGACTGGTGGAACACGCTGCACCAGGGCGCCAGCATCCTGACCACCAAGGGACCCAAGATTCACGCGAGTTTGCTGGCGCCACTCCTGTTTGCGGCAGTGGCGCTGGGGTTGGTGTTTCTGGCTCTCCATGTGCAGGCCATGCGCAACGAAATTCTGCGGCGGCGCGTTAAAGCTCTGCAGACGACGGCGGCGCGGCGCGCCGATGCGGGGCGCACGTCATGATCAGCGGCCCCGAACAATGGACGTATGTCATTGCCGCATATGCAGCGGTTGCCGTGGTGCTCGCAGCGTTGATAAGCTGGGTGGTGCTCGATGGTCGCCGGCGTGCCGCTGAACTTGCAGACCTCGAGGCGCGTGGCATTCGCCGCCGGTCGGACACTGCGCCATGACACGTCCCGAGGCGACACCGGCCAAATCCAACCTGCTGCGATTCGTGCCGTTGGCGGTGTTCGCCGTCATAGCAGCTGTTTTCGCACTTGCCCTGCGCACCGGCGACCCATCGAAATTGCCATCGGCTTTGCTCGGCCGCGACGCCCCGAAACTCGCACTGGCGCCTTTGGAGGGCATCGCGCTACCGGGATTGGGCAATGGTGATCTCGCCGACGGCAAGCCCGTCGTGGTCAATTTCTGGGCATCCTGGTGCGCGCCGTGCGTCGCCGAACATCCCTATCTCGTCGAACTCGTGCGTCAAACCGGCGTACGGCTGGTCGGCATCAATCACAAGGACACAGCCGTCAACGCCCGTCGTTTCCTCGGTCGCTACGGCAATCCGTTTGCCATCGTCGGCGTCGACGGCAATGGACGCGCCTCGATCGAATGGGGCGTTTACGGCATGCCGGAGACCTTCATTGTCGATGGCAC
>JANOAW010000109.1:0-8184 GCA_031411355.1 Hyphomicrobiaceae bacterium
ACTTTGCCAGTCGATCCGAGCGCGACAACGACCCGGTCTTGATCTGTCCGCAATTGGTCGCGACCGCAAGGTCGGCGATGGTCGCGTCTTCGGTTTCGCCCGAACGATGCGACATGACGGCCGTGTAGCGGGATTTATGCGCGAGACCGACAGCGTCGAGTGTTTCAGTCAGCGAGCCGATCTGATTGACTTTGACCAGGATCGAATTGGCGATGCCCTTGGCGATACCTTCGGCGAGACGGCTCGAGTTGGTGACGAACAGATCATCTCCCACAAGTTGACATTTTTTGCCAACCAAGTCCGTCAGTGCCTTCCAACCGTGCCAATCGTCCTCGCTCATGCCGTCTTCGATGGAGACGATGGGATAGCGGGCAACGAGATCGGCGAGATATTTCGCGTTGGCTTCGGGATCGAAGGTCTTGCCTTCGCCCTCCATGACATATTTGCCGCCCTTGAAGTATTCGGTCGCCGCGCAATCGAGGGCCAGCATGACGTCGACGCCGGGCTTGTATCCGGCCGTTTCGATCGATTTCATGATGAAACCCAAGGCGTCATCAGCGGATTTCAGGTTCGGTGCGAAGCCGCCTTCGTCGCCGACGTTGGTCGCGTGGCCGGCTTCCGACAGGCGCTTCTTCAAGGTGTGGAACACTTCAGCGCCCATGCGGATCGCCTCGGCGCACGACGCCGCGCCGACCGGCATGATCATGAATTCCTGGATGTCGATGGGATTGTCGGCGTGGGCGCCGCCGTTGATGATGTTCATCATCGGCACCGGCAGCACGTGTGCATTGGCGCCGCCGACATAGCGATACAACGGCAAAGCGCTTGCATCCGCTGCAGCTTTGGCGACCGCAAGGGAAACGCCGAGAATTGCGTTGGCGCCGAGCCGAGATTTGTTCTTGGTGCCATCGAGCGTGATCAGCGCATGGTCGATGCGCCGCTGATCTTCGGCATCCATGCCGCGCAGGGCGTCGAAAATCTCGGTGTTGACGTTGTCGACGGCTTTGCGAACGCCTTTGCCGAGATAACGCGCTTTGTCGCCGTCGCGCAATTCGACCGCCTCGTGCGCCCCGGTTGATGCGCCCGATGGCACGATTGCGCGACCCATCGATCCATCTTCGAGCGTAACATCCACCTCGACGGTCGGATTGCCGCGGCTGTCGAGCACTTCGCGGCCGAGGATGTCGAGGATGGCGGTCATGGGCTGATTCCGATGGACAGATCGGCCGCGGTTTAAGTCGCGCCGCGCCCGCTTGCAACAGCCCACGTTGACAGCCCCGTCGGAGCCGACGCCTTGGCACCTACTTGGCCACGGCCGCCTGCCGGATCGCCTTCATGGACTTCGGCATGTCGTTCTCGAGCGCGGCCCTGACGAGCGCCGACGGCACGGGAATGCCAACCACGATCTGAGCCGCATAGTGCAACCGCGTGGTCTTGGTGTCGGCAAGAGTTTCGAGACGCCACTCGCCTTTCAACTCTTTCAAGTCGCCATCCGTGCGCGCAAATGCGATGCTGTTGGGCGCGTCATATTGCGAACGAAACACGCTGCGCAGATTTGGCAACAGGCGGCTCCAACTGATCACGTGCTCACGCACGTCAGTCTTGCCGCCGGCTTCGGCGCTGACGATGCGGCACGTCTTCAGCCCACTGAAGACTTTGCCTGCGTTGTCACAATCGGTCAGCACTTTCCATACTGCCTCTTGCGGGGCCGGAATATCGATCACGGCTTCGAGCAGACCCGCGGCCGACTGAATTTTGTCGGCCGTGAAGCTGGTCACCGTTTCGCCTGCGGCCAACTTGGCGAGTGCTGCAGGATCGAGCGTCAGGGCTATCGCTGGTTGCGAGGCGATCACCATGATCGCCCCGCCCACGAGACAGGTTCGAAGTGCGTTCATCCTGGATCTCCCATCGAGCCCTCGAAGCGTGCCGTCAAAGCTTGCCGACGCGCAATGGCATGAGCGGGGCCGAGACGTGAACGCCAGCTGATATCACGAGCCGAGCGACGCTTTCAGCGCAGTGTCTTTGTCCTGGCTGCGCTTGCGAGCCGGGCGAGCATCCAGCCGCGCAACGTAAGCTTCGAATTCCGGCCGCTTTGGGACGATGCCAAAGCCCATCGTCCAGGCAAGGCCCGACCCCATGACGACGTCGGCGGCACTGAAGCGGTCACCGAGCAGATACGTATTTTTGGCCACGGCTGACGCCAGCGTCTCGATCACCATGTCGAAGGAGCCGTACGGCGACATCGCAACGGCGCCGACGTCACGCTTCATGGCTTTGTCGATGATGGCTGGCTCGAAACTCGAGCCATAGAAAAACAGCCAGCGCAGATACGCGCCTCGGTTCGTGTCGCCGATTGCGGGTGCGAGACCGGCTGCGGGAAACGCATCCGCCAGATACGCCGCGATGGCCCCTTGCTCGGTGATGACGCAGCCGTCGTGCACGACCGTCGGCACTTTGCCGAGCGGATTGATCTTGATGAAATCCGTCTTGCGTTGCCTGTTGTCGCGGATGTCGACCAGTTCGAGGTGATAGGGCGCGCCGATCTCTTCGAGCAGCCACAAAATGGTCGAGGAACGCGACGGGGAAGCGTGATACAAGGTCAACATCATGGGTTTGCTCCAGTCAGAGACACTCCGATGCGCCATGATAAACCAAGCCGATGGTGACGGCGAGCTTGCTCGAACATCGCCTCAAAACCGGGGCCGCCGCAAATTCGCCCCTGTTTGCAGACGCATTGCGGTCTCTGTCGTGTAGCGTTGCGTGAGGTACACCATGTGCCAGTCGAATATCCTCGGGTCCGTGCTCGCGGCTCTGCTGTGTTGGGTGCAGCCCATCGATGCGTTCGCCCAGTTTAACGACGTCCAGTTTAACGACGTCCGGGCCAACGACGTCCTGGCTCAAGCGAACACCCGATCGGGCACCCGAACCGAGCGCGCCCAACCGGCCGAACCGGCAAAACAGCGATCCGTTGTGGCCAAGCCGGTCGCACCAGCGCCGAATGCCGACACCGAGGACGCGGCGCGGGCCAATCAGTGGACGATCGGGCTTGCGGCCGGTCTGCCGGAAGGCCTGTTTCTGCGCTTTGGCGCCGAGATTGCCCGCAATCTCAACGACGCCGAGCCGTTACGCGTGCTCCCCATGGTGACCCCGGGTGCGACCGGCAACGTCAAGGACCTCTTGTATCTGCGCGGCGTCGACCTCGCGATCACGCATGCCGACGTGCTCGAGCACTTCCGCAAGCGCGAGCCGATCCCGAACCTTGAAAAGCGCGTGGCCTACATCTCCGAACTCTACATCTCCGAAGTGCATCTGCTGGTGCGTCCGGAGATCAATTCGATCAAGGATCTCGCCGGCAAGAAGGTGTCGTTCCACACCAAGGGTGCCGGCCCAACCATCACCGGCCCGATCCTGTTCGAGCGGCTCGGCGTCAAGGTCGAACCGGTATACGTCAACAACGCCATCGCACTCGAACAGATGAAAAGCGGGGAGATCGCCGGGCTGTTGCACACGGTTGGCAAACCGGTCGAGTTGTTCGTCAAATACAAGAATGATGCGGGGTTGAAATTTCTGCCGATCCCGTTCGAGCCGTTCGAAGATTTCTACGTGCCCTCGACCCTGTCAGCTGAGGATTACCCGGGCTACTTCAAACCCGGCGAAAAAATCGACATAATCGGCGTACCAGCCTTGCTGGCGGTCTACAACTGGCCGCGCGAGCACGAGCGCTTCCGCCGGCTGTCGCGTTTCATCGACGTGTACATCGAACGCTTCGCGGGTTTCCGTCAGGCGCCGTATCATCCGAAATGGAAGGATATCAATCTGGCCGGCAAAGTACCGGGCTGGCAGCGCTATTGGTACGTCGACGAAAGACTATCGGGCGGCGCGTCGGTTTTGGGTGCAACGTCGAAAGGCGGCGATCCGAGCGACGACAAGTTGTATAAGGAATTTCTCAGTTGGAAAAAGGCTCAGAGCAAATAGCATCCGGTCCCGTCAGGCCGTGGCCGACCGTCTCGAAACGAGATGGCGCGCGTCATGCACTCTAGCATGGCTCATGCATCATCCACTGATGACGGGTCCCGCCCATGACATCGACCACCATTTCCGCGTCCCGATTGTTTTCCTGGTCGCCCTGGCGTGACGCGGTCACGGCTTTACTCGTCACCGCCGTTATCGTGGCAGCCGGCGAAGCTTTCGGCGCGGCGGCGACCGAGGCGTTGCGCTACCTCCTGCCATCTGGCGAGGTGGTGTTCGTCCAGGTCGCAGGCCCGCTGATCGTTGCCACCTACCAGATCGCGTTGTTGTGGTTCCTTGCCAGCTGGTGGTTCGGCGACGGACGGCGCGGCGCCCTCGGCTTGTCCGAGGCCCCGGTCGCGTGGTGGATATGGCCGGCGGCCATCGTTGGGCTCTATGTCGTCAAAATCGTGATCAGCATCGCGATCCTGCTCGCCCTGCACGGTCAAGGTGCGATCCCAACGCCCGGTGCACCGGTAGCGCCGCCGACGGGTGACCTGTCCCCGTTCGGCGCCTTGATGCGGTCTCCCGCTTGGCCGCTGATGCTGCTCGGCGGCATGCTGGCTGCCGTGGTCGAAGAGATTCTCTATCGCGGCTATCTTTCGCGCGTGCTCGAGGGCTCGCGTCTCGGCTTCTGGCTCGGCGCTGCCGTCGCCTCGATCGTCTGGGCGGCCTTGCACCTGTATTATCCCCTGCCGATGCAGATCGTGCTCGTGATCATGGGCATCGCCTTGAGCTGGTTGCGCGCCAAGACCGGCAGCATTTTGCCTGGCATGGCCTGGCATATCGCCAACAACACCATTGCCCTCATCGCCCTGCGCCTGATGGGTTGAGATCACGATCGCGCGGCGCTTTCAGTTGCGTGCGTTACGACCATAGGCACCCTCGTCCCACATCAGATGATCCGGACCGAGGCTTGCGATGTCGGGCGCTCCCATCTGGGTCATGCACATGCGGATTTCCGTACGTATCATGTCGACCGCATGAGCCGCACCCACCTCGGCGCCGGCCGCGACGCCGTAGAGCGTCCAGCGTCCGACGAAACAAAATTTCGCCCCACTCGCCAGGGCCGTGACGATGTCGGCGCCACGCCGGATGCCACTGTCGAACAACAACGCGATGCGGTCTCCCGTAGCGTCGCGGATCGCCGGCAGAACCTCGATCGGCGCAGGGGCGCGGTCCAGTTGGCGCCCGCCGTGGTTCGAGACGATCACGCCGTCGACGCCGAGATTGGCGCATCGCACCGCGTCGGCCGGGTGCATGATGCCCTTGACGAGCAACGTCCGCGGCCAGATTTTTCTCAAATGCGCGATGTCCTCCCATGTCACCGGCGACGGGATCTGCGAGGCGACGAACGCGAGCACGTCCTGCCCGCGCGCGCCGCTCGGCGCGTATTTCTCCCAGCTCGACGCCGTCAAGGCGGGGCCGCGCATGTATCCGGCAAGCCACGCCGGATGCAGCAAGGTTTCGGCCTGCGCCCGCAGCGCCGGTTTCAAGGGGCGTGCAGCCGCGAACCCATTGCGCAGATTGCGCTCGCGCTTGCCGTGCCCGGGAATGTCGACCGTGACGACAAGGGTTGAAAATTTCGCCGCCGCAGCCCGCTGCACCATATCCCATGAAATGGTGCGGTTCTTGGCCATGTAGAGCTGGAACCAGGTGTGTTCCGGAGCGATATCGGCGAGATCCTCGATCGACGCACACCCCATCCCGGACAGGATGAAGGGCACGTCGGCCGCCATCGCTGCCCGCGCGAGCATGATGTCGGAGCCGTTGCGGAACAAGCCTGCCGCACCGGTCGGCGCGATGCCCCAGGGTTGGGCGTACCGCCGCCCGAACAGGCTCACGCTTGGGTCGACACTGGTGACGTCGACGCCATAGCGGGGTATCAGCCGCCGTGGCGTGAACATCGCCGCGTTGCGCGCGATCCCCTCCTCGGCGTCCACGCCACCCTCGATGAAGTCGAACGCGATTTTCGGCAGATGTCGCTTGGCGGCGCGCCTCAGATCGTCAAAGTTGATCGCACTGGTAATCGTCATGGGTCGGCCTCTCCCTCGTCCGACCGACTATGAAACGCAGCTGTCGGGCCGGCAATGGCAGGGGGGCGACGCCCGGCTGGAGTGTTGCGGCCGGATTGACGCGGCCGGATTGACGCTAGCGCCGAAGCAGATCAACTCATTCAGGTCAGATCGAGGAGCCGCGACCCATGCCAAACGCACTCGCAATCACCAAGCCGGAAGACGTCGGTCTGTCATCGGTTCGGCTGTCGCGCATATCGGCGGCACTCGAGCGGGAAGTCCAAGCCAAGCGCCTTCCGGGCGCCGTGGTCGGCATCATGCGCGCAGGCAAGCTCGCGCATCTCGTCGCCGTCGGGCAACGAGACCCGAAGTCGGGCGCGGCGATGACCACGGATGCCGTGTTTTCGATCGCGTCCATGACCAAGGCCATGACCTCGGTCGGCATCATGATGCTGGTTGAAGAGGGGCGCATCCTGCTCGCCGACCCGGTTTCGACCTATCTGCCGGAGTTGAAGGGGCCACGTGTCGCGGTTGCGCGTGACGCTGACACGCTCGACGTGCGCGGACCATCACGGGAGCCGACCATACAGGATCTCCTCCGCCATACGTCCGGGTACGTCTACGGCGACCGCGGCACCAGCGCGGCGCAGACGAAGCATCCCAACGGCGCATCATCGACGATCACTCTCACCAAGCCGCAAGTCCTGGACATGCTGGCCGAAGCTCCCCTCATGTTCGATCCCGGCAGCAATTGGGAGTACGGTTTTTCGACCGATATTCTCGGCTTCGTCATCGAGGCCGTGACCGGCCGATCGCTCGGTGACTTCCTGCGTGAGCGGCTGTGGTCGCAGCTCGGCATGGCCGACACCGGCTTTGAATTGTCCGAGCCACAACGCGTCCGCTACGCCCATGCCTTCGAGACCGATCCGTTGAGCGGTGGCCCGCAAAAGATTCGCCATGCGCAGGCAGCCGTCGCGAAATGGGACTCGGGCGGTGGTGGCGCCGTGTCGACTGCTGCTGATTATCTGCGCTTCACCGACATGCTGCGCGCCGGCGGCGCTTATGGTGGCAAGCAGATTCTCGGCCGCGGCACAGTCCGCTTGATGACCTCGGATCACCTGCCAGCCGGCATGGGTGCGCGCATCGCCGACACGATGGACCCGGCAGCCGCCGGCTATGGCTTCGGCCTCGGTTTCGCCGTCCGCACGTCGGATGGCATCACACCGATGGCCGGCTCCAAGGGGGATTTCTACTGGTCGGGCGTCTATGGCACGTATTTCTGGGTCGATCCGGTGCAGGATATGTCCTGCGTGTTCATGGGCGCAGTTCCGGGCCTGTTGCGCCTCCGGTACCGCCAGATGATCCGCAATCTCGTCTATCAAGCGCTCGTGTAGTTGATCGGTCGTCAAAGATGGTTGGCATATTCCAGCTCATTCAGCGCCACGTCTTGCGCCGCTTCCACCGTTGCCGACGCCCCTCGGCACGATCCGCCGTGTGCGCACCACCGAGATAAAACTCGCGTACGTCGGCATTGGCTGCGATCTCGGACGCGCTGCCGGTCGCGACGATGCGTCCAAGTTCCATCACATGGGCGTCGTCGGCGTGCGCGAGCGCGATGGCCGCGTTCTGCTCCACCACCAGCACGGTCACGCCACGCTCGACGTTGATACGGCGGATGATGGCGAATATCTCCTTGGTCAGGATCGGCGACAGACCCAGCGAGGGTTCGTCAAGCAGCAAGAGGCGCGGTCGTCCCATCAAGGCGCGGCCGATCGCGAGCATCTGCTGTTCGCCGCCCGACAGTAATCCGCCGTGTTGCGCCGAACGATCGCGCAGGCGCGGGAACCAGCCGAACACCTGCTCGATGTCGTCGTCGATGCCCGCAGCGCTCGCCCGCGCGAACGTGCCGACGCGCAGATTGTCGAGCACGGTCAGAAACGGAAACACCTGCCGGCCCTCGGGCACGAGCACGAGACCACGCCGCGCGACGGCATCCGGCTGCGACTTGGTGATGTCCACGCCATCGAACGTGACGGCGCCCTTGAAGGGATCGATGACGCCGGCGAGCGTCTTCAACAGCGTCGTCTTGCCGGCACCATTGGCACCGAGCACGGTGACGATGCGGCCCTTGGCGATGTCGAAGCTCACGCCTTTGATGGCG
>JANOAW010000110.1:0-4835 GCA_031411355.1 Hyphomicrobiaceae bacterium
CGTCGCGGCTTCGAGGCCACGCATCGCGTTTTCAAACACCAGAACGAGCGCTGGCAGCGCTAGAACCGTCGAGATGACCGTCAATCCGACCAGCACGCTGCTCACACGCATGCGGGATATAGCACCCGCGAACGCCCACGCGGTGACGAACATGCAGATGTTGCCGATGAAATCCAGCATACCGAAGAAGCGCTCGTCGAAGCCGTATCGATCGATCTCGAACCAGCGGAATCCTTCCCCGACATTGGGATAGGCGCGAAACCAGAAAATGATCAGCGAGGCGTACAGGATGCGCGTTCGCACGGCTGGGTCGATGCCGGCGGTGACACGCGCCAACATCGCGACGATGATCGTCAGTGAAACGACGAACGTGATTTCCTGGGCCGCCGGCACGTCGAGCAATCCGAGCACCAGCACGCCGCAGCCGAACGCCAATCCGCCCCCGAGAATTGTCCAATCCGTCGGCCGCCGTTCGGTACTGTCGACGGCGATGAGCAGCGCGCCCGCGATTGAGATCATCGGCACGACGAGCCCGGCCATGAACACGCCAGATCGAGACCAGATGCTGGCGAGATAACCGCCGAGCAGCGACACCGAGATCGCCCCAGCCGACAGGAACAGGCGGCCGAGCACCTGCACCATCGCCAACTCCGCATGCACCTCGTGATCGGGTCGCAGCGTGCCGTCGGGGTTATGGCGCGCGACCACTTCGGTCGTCATCGCGTCGGCCGCGACGTCCTGCACGACGAACCCGATCGCCGACAGAATGCTGGCCAGATAGAAAAGCTTGTCGGGCGCAGCAAACGTCAGGCGACCACTTGCGGCGCCCGCGAGTATCAGCAGCGAAATGGCAACCAACGCGGCGCCGATGTAGATATACGCGCGCCGCTGCGATCCGAAGATCGGGCGTGTATCGACCAGTTCGCCGATCACCATTTTCATCACGGACGGCAACCCGAGCCAGACCGCGAGCCCCGCAAGAGCGGCCGGCGTCAACGTCAGTGTTTCCTTGATCCAGAACTGGCTCGCGACACTCGTCAGCCCGGCAGCACCGGCCGCGAAATAGACCATCATCGGCGGCAGATGCTCGCGCCGAAATGCCAACCACGGCGCCAACAGCACGCTGCGCGAGGTGCTGGTCGCATGCTCTGCTATGGCCATGATCGATCCCACCCCGCTACGGCCTCGACGTTATCGAGATGCGGGCCAGGATGCACGTTCGATTTGCGGGGTCAGCTCACCCGCCGTTTTGCCCCGGCGGACGCCTTGGACGGCCCCTTGGGCATACCCTTGGGTGGGGCCTTGGACTGAGCCGCCTGTCCGCCACGCCCTTGCCGACCATCCGTCTCGGCGAACAACTCGACCAGCTTGTCGGTCATGGCGCCCGCCAGTTCACCAGGATCGGTGATGGTGACGGCGCGCTTGTAATAACGCGTCACATCATGGCCGATGCCGATGGCGATCAATTCGACCGGTGAGCGATTTTCGATTTCGTCGATCACTTGCCGCAGATGCAGTTCGAGATACGAGCCGGAATTGACCGACAACGTCGAATCGTCGACCGGCGCGCCGTCCGAAATCATCATCAGAATGCGTCGATGTTCTTGCCGCGCGAGCATCCGCCGGTGCGCCCAAGCCAGCGCCTCGCCATCGATGTTCTCTTTCAGCAGCCCCTCGCGCATCATCAAGGCAAGTGACCGCTTCGACCGCCGCCATGGCGCATCGGCGTTCTTGTAGATGATGTGGCGCAGATCGTTGAGCCGGCCCGGATTGGCAGGCTTGCCTGCGGCAAGCCAAGCTTCTCGCGCCTGTCCGCCTTTCCATGCCTTGGTCGTGAAGCCGAGAATCTCGACTTTGACGCCGCAGCGTTCGAGCGTGCGCGCCAGAATTTCGGCACAGCAGGCAGCGACCATGATCGGCCGGCCACGCATCGAGCCCGAATTGTCGAGCAACAGCGTGACGACGGTATCCTTGAAATCGGTGTCGCGCTCGCGCTTGAAACTCAACGCAGCCATCGGGTCGATGATCACGCGTGTCAGCCGCGCCGGGTCGAGCATGCCTTCTTCCAGATCGAAGTCCCACGCGCGGTTCTGTTGCGCCATCAACTGCCGTTGCAGCTTGTTGGCGAGGCGCGCGACAGCCGAGGACAGGTTTTTCAGTTCCTTGTCGAGGAACGTCCGCAGCCGCTCCAATTCATCCGGCGTCGACAGGTCTTCAGCGTCAACCTCTTCGTCGTTCGTCCTGGCGAACACTTTGTAGCCGAACAGCTCGGGGTTCTCGAGCACGGATTGATTCGGCCGCCAGCTTTCGGGCGCCTCGGCCATGTCGTCGGCATCGGCATCGTCGAAATCGACATCGGTTTCGACCTGCTGTTCGGTCTCGGTGGCCTCGCCCTCTTCGCCCTCGGCACGCTGTTCGTCGGCTTGCTCGTCCTGAGCTTCGGAACCCTCCTGCTGCTCTTCGGCCTCGGCATCACCGCCTTCGGATTGTTCTTGTTCGCTGTCGTCGCCGTCGGACTGTTCGCCCTGCGCATCGCCCTCGACCAGTTCGAGATCTTTGAGCAGGTCACGCGCAACTTTGCCGAACAGGGATTGGCTGAGGACGGCCTTTTCGAGCTTGTCCAGCGTCCGACCGGCTTTCTCTTCCACCCAGGGGCGCCAGAGGTCCACCATGGCCTTGGCCGTATCGGGCGGCGGCAAGCCGGTCAGTCGCTCCCGCAAGATAAGATTGACGGCATCTTCCAGAGGCGCATCCGTGCGCTCGGTTATTTCGGCGTATCGGCCATGACCGTAGACATCTTCGATCTTGGCCGTCAGATTCATGGCCATGCCCGACATGCGGTTCGCGCCGATGCTTTCGACGCGCGCGCGTTCGACCGCTTCGAAAACGTTGCGTGCCGGTCCTGTTTCGGGTGCGAGCCGGCGATGGACGCGCGGATTGTGCATTGCAGAAGTCAGCGCGAGACTATCTGACCATCCGCGCAAAACGGCCAGTTCCTTGGCCGTCGGTGTCCGTGACGGCTCCGGCAACTGAACCGTATTACCGTCGAGTTCGGGTTTCCCCGGCCCAAACGTTACCTGCACGTCCTTGTTCTGCGCGATAGCGCGCACCGTCAGGCCGAGCACCCGCTTGAAAGGCTCGACGGGGCTCTCTTTTTTCGGCGGCGCCATGACTTGCTCGATCGGCTTCTGATGCGGGACGTTACCTACACGCTTGGGACAGGGCAAACCAGGGTCGCCCGGCCGAATTGCCGCAGGTGTCGATAAATAGCGTCCCGATCACGGCCCAAACCGGAAAAAATTGACCCAGACGATGAAGCCGATCATCGCCACGGCCGGCAGCGCCATCAGAACCGCATCTCGAACCGACCCGTGACGGATTGCGATCCAATTCTTTGAGAGTGTCTTTAGTGCAGTCCGCCGTCACACCTCAACGCAAAGGCCGGCACGAAACCGGCAACAGACCGCATAGCCCGTGACGACGCCGCGTGTGCGCGCTTTGCCGCGTCGGCATTTTGACCGAGACCGTATGTTTACGCTGAAATGTTGTAGGGGAGAGCCGACCGCGATGCTGTGCTAGACAGCGCCGCACACGAGATGCAATCCCAAGGGGCTCCGCTTCCAAGGCGGCGGAATCGGATCATGAGCGACGCACTGACTGGTCTCGGCCTCGGCGACAGCGACGACAAAAGCCTCAAGGCGCTCGATATGATCCTGGATGCCTGGGAAGAAGGCACCGAGAGCGGCATCCCCCCTGAAATGATGGCGTATGCGGCGCTTTATACGGCGTTGACCGACCTCGTCGCGACCTTCGGCGAAGACAACGTCGCAACGCTGATCGACGGTTTGAAACCACGCCTCCAGCGGGGCGAATTCACGGTCTATCGCTCGACCCAGTAGGCGCCGGGAAATACGCGGTTGTGTGGCCCATCAGCCGATAAGCGACGAGCCCGACGTATTCTTTCGTCATTGTATCGAAGCGGCGCAAGCCATCTGGTACACTCGAAAATGTGCGGCTCCAGTCGATCGAGACCGGTGTCCGGTAGTCGACCGGCCACGCCGCGACGTCGAACCCGAAGCGCCTGAAACACCCGATCGCGCGAGGCATGTGCGCGGCCGACGTGACGAGCACCCAGCGGCCACGCGGCGCGGGTTCGACGACGTCGCGCGTGTAGCGGGCGTTTTCGTGCGTCGTTCGCGAGCGATCCTCCAACACGATGCGATCTTTCGCGATGCCAAGGGCCTCGAACAGAGCCTTTGCGCGCTCGGCACCTGAAATGCGCTCGCCGAACAGAGAGCCCGAACCACCGGACCAGACGAGCTTTGCCTGTGGATACCGGCGTGCCAAAGCCACCGCCTCGGTCAGGCGCTCGCCAGCTTCATTCAGCGACATGAGTTCGCGTACGCCAACGCTCGTATCTTCAGCGCCGCCGAGCACAATGATGCCGTCGATCGGCGCGGGTCCGAGATCGACACGTGAAAAACGCGCTTCCAGCGGGTAGGTGATCAGATCCGAAACAGCCGTCAAGCCGATGATTGCCAACGCCGCCATCGAACCGACGAGCCAGCGCAACCCCGCCTCGATGCGACCCCATCGCACCATCCAGATGCCGCAGCAGACGCCGAGCAGGATCAAGCTGGACGGTTGCACGATGAACCAGAGAATCTTCGAAATATAAAAAGCCATGTCGATCGGCGGTCATCGGCACTCGGTCATCTCGGCCGAAAGCGTCACCCGCTCCCTTTCGTGCCGGTGTCGCCCGGCGTCGAGCGTCGCTCGAGGAAACGGATCATGCTACCGGCGACATCGGCTCGCGTCGCCTCTTCGATACCTTC
>JANOAW010000111.1:0-4713 GCA_031411355.1 Hyphomicrobiaceae bacterium
GCGGCCATGGCGGCGCATCGGGTCGCTTCGACAGCCTGAAAGAAATCGCGGTGGATTATGCGTTCGCGATCAAGATCGCCGCGACTGGAGGCGAGCCAAAGCTTGGGGGCGGATGAAAGCGAGTTGCTCGCTCGGAAGAGAAAATGGTGCCCGGGGCCAGAATTGAACTGGCGACACTGCGATTTTCAATCGCATGCTCTACCAACTGAGCTACCCGGGCATCATACCTGCGAACACCCGTGAGAGGTCCATCGGCCGAGGCGCTTATAGGTGCATCGTTTCGACCTGTCCAGCGACCGTTCAGCGCGGGCAGAAAAGGGTGCACTCAAGCATTGTTTTCGACGTCATCTGCATCGGGAGTTTCGTCGATGGCACGTGAAGCGGCCGAGCAATCAAGTGAAACCGAGCAGCTCGTACGCGGCAATATCTCCTCGGGCGATGTCGTCGTCCTCGATCACGCGGCGCGCCAGATGATCCGGCGCGGCATCGCAGTGGATCGCGTGCTGGCCACAATCGCCACGGCTCTGGTCGTTGAGCTGTATCCCCACGACGCCGATGGGCCGGCGCTGCTGATGCTGCACAGGGTCGATGGCGAACCCGTGCATGTCGTGTGGCGTATCGAAGCCGCGACGGCCGGTCCGGTCTTGCTCGTGACGGCATACCGGCCCGACCTACGGCAGTGGCGGGCCGATTTCCGAAGCCGAATCGGTGGCTGACGTCGATCAGACTTTTTTGCTCGCCTCATAGCGCGCCTTGGTTTCGGCGTTCATGGGGTAGAGACCCGGAAGGGCCGCACCTGCCTCAACTTCACGCATGATCCAACCTTCCATGCGCTCCTGCTCCAGGCCTTCTTTGGTGACCGCCTCGACGAGGGACTGGGGGATCAGCACCGCACCGTCGTCATCGGCAACGACGACATCGCCCGGGAACACGGCGACGCCACCGCAACCGACCGGAAGCCCCCAATCGACAAAGGTCAGGCTGGTGACCGACGCCGGCGCTGCCGCACCCCTACACCAGACCGGCAATTTCGTGCCGAGCACGCCCGCCAGGTCACGTACGGCGCCATCACTGATCAAGGCTGTGACGCCGCGCTTGTGCATGCGCGCGCACAAAATGTCGCCGAAGATGCCGGCGTCCGTATTGCCCATGGCATCGACGACCGCGATCGCACCTGCCGGCATTGCCTCGATGGCCCCTCTGGTCGAAATTGGTTTCGACCAGGATTCGGGCGTCGCCAGGTCTTCGCGGAAGGGCACAAACCGCAACGTGAAGGCTTCGCCGACCAAACGCGGATATCCCGGCGCAATCGGTTTGGCGCCGCGCATCCAGACGTTCCGCAAGCCCTTCTTCAACAGGACGGTGGTGATAGTTGCCGTGGTGATGGTTTCGAGGGCGGCTTTGATCGTCGGGGTAAGTGCCATGGATTTTCCTTTTGCACGGCCATGTCGTCGGGCGTCCGTTAGACGCGAGGGGCGGATCTTGTCCAGACGCGGGTTGGATGCTGTGTGGCGTTGAAAAGTGCTCCGGTCGTGCGTGCCGGCAGGCGCAAAACGCCCGGTGTCGGGCGCGAAAAAATGGCGCGCACGTCAACCGGGCGTATGCTTTCGATGTGATGTCAGCGGCGGGGTTCGCCATAGACGCTGACGACAGCTTGGCCTCGGACGTTGTCACGGCCGCGGTACACGAGTTCGATTTCCTTCACGTAGCTGCGCCGCCCCGGCAGATCGAGTGCGAGCACACCGCCGCTTTCGATCGTGCGATCGATGCGATAGTCCTCGGCCTGGCCATTGAGATAGACGACGCGCACGCCGCGCAAGGTGACGTCGTTGCGTTCGGCGACAAAGTGCAATTTGTCGAACCCGCGATCTCGATACCAGGACTCGGGTTGGCCGACGCGAATCGATTCACGCTCGGCCTGGAAACCGAGGGTTTGCGACCCCAGCGGAATCCAATCAGCACCAATCGACGGCCCCGGATATTCCTGACCTTGCACGCTCAGCGACACCTGTCCCGGCCGCAGGCGCGGGAAAAACACGACGGTCACCTCATCGACGCTGCGTACGCCGCCATCCAGATCGATCGGGGTGGTCTGCTCGCCGTCGCGGATCTCCTGATCGAGCTTGAAGGTCTGCTGCTCGCCATTGGAGAATCGGACGATCATTTCTCTGAGGTCGATCTGGTCGCCTTGATGTAAAAGGGCGATCTGGCCGACACGCCCCTCGCGGCGCGGAATGCGCAGGCGCACCTGGCCCGCCCGCCGATCGAAGCGCTCTGTGGCAATCGTCTGCCAGGTTGCTTGACGCGGGGCGACGACTTGCATGTTGGCCTCGATCGGAGGCGCCACCGACGTGAACCCGACTTGACCACCGCTGCCCGGCCGCTCGGTGCCGTAGAGCGTTATGGTCTCCTGGCCGGGGCGCCGACGCGGTTCGAGCACGACCGTGATTTCGTCGACGACGCGACGATCGCCGTCGAGATCGATCGGTTGCGAGCGATCGCCGCCCTGGACGCGCTGGTTGACCTGGATGGTCTGGGTTTCGCCATTGGCGAAGCGCACCACCAGCTGACGCATGTCGACCGTATCGCCGTCGACCTGGAAGGCGATCTGGCCGATGCGGCCTTCGCGCCGGCCGACGCGAATGCGCACCTGGGCGTCGGTGCGGTCGAAGCGCTCGGTGCCGATGATGGTCCAATTGCCGCCGACCGGCGTGATCGGCCGCGGCGCCGCTCTGACGTTCTCGCCAAAGACCTTCATGGTCGCCTCATTGAGACGAATACCGCCGAGGCCGATGGAAATGCCGAACTTCGAGCCGTAGCTCATTTCGATGCGGCGCAAATAACTGCGCTCGCCGCGCAGATCAATATCGATCTGCTGGCCGGCTTTGAGGTCGCGATTGACGGCCAAGTCTTCGGTCGCGCCGTTGATGTAGACCAGCCGGACCGCGTTCAGCTTGACGTCGCCGCCTTCTGAGACGAACCGGAGTTTGCGATAGGCGCGGTTGCGATAGAAGTTTTCGTCTTGTTTAAGCGTGATGACGTCGCGATCGGCGCCGACGCCAACGCGTTCCTCACCGAGCAGCTCCCACTCCGAACGCGGCTGGCTGTGGCCCGCCGTGCCGAAGGTGAGCAACGCCATACCGATGGCGACGATCCATGATGTGATGCGCATTCGGGTCCTCCCTGATGTGCCGGCGGCAGGTTCTGCCTGCTCTTCTCGGCGTCACGTCCGCCCGTCGCGGCGTGCACGCATCAACCTAAGGATATGCATTCGCCGATGCAAACGCATTTTTGCGAGTTTTCAGCCGGGTTCGGAGTGTCTTATTCGCCGCGACTCTGCACCAAGTGGGGACATGACCGGATTTCCCCACAGACATTAACCCCACTCGGCTTGCGGCCCGAAACCACTGAGCCGTAAGTGTGGTCGTGAAATGTCTCATCTGTGGCGACCAGTAATTTGCGTCGACGCCACCCGTACAGGGTCGTAGGCACATGAAACGCGATAACAGCGCACCGGTTCTGAGCGCTATTTTCATCGACTACGACAATATCTATCTGTCGCTACGGCGCAAGAACGAAGACGCGGCCAAACGCTTCTCCAAGGATGCGGGTCTGTGGCTGCGCGCCATCGAGGAAGGCCGTCTGGTCAGCGCAAATCGTCCCGTGATGGACGACAGCCCCCGCAGGATCGTGTCGATCCGCTGCTACGGCAATCCGGCGCCGCGTCGCAATCCGCACGACAACACGACGGACATGCATTCGTTCTCGTTCGTGCGGCACAACTTTCTGCGCGCAGGCTGCGAGGTCATCGATTGTCCTCCGCTGACCAACCAGCAGAAAAATGCGGCCGACATCCGCATGGTCATGGACCTGCGCGATTATCTTACGCACCCGACCTATTTCGACGAGTTCATCATCCTGTCGGCTGATGCCGATTTCACGCCTGTGCTGCACCGGTTGCGTCAGCACGCCCGGCGCACCGTGATCTATACCAATGACCATATGGCCGCGGCCTACATGGCCATTTGCGATGGGGAAGTTCGCGAGACGGACTTCATCGCCTTGATGCTCGAAGGTTCGCCGCAGGTCGATCAGCGCGCACCGACGCCGTTGCCGACGGTTGCGACTGTACCGCAATCGGCGCCGGCGGCGCAGCTGCGCATCGAAGATCTGCGGCAGATGATCATGGGCGAAGTGGTGACGGGCATTCGGGCCGCCTCGGGGCCTGTGCCGCTCGAAGCCCTGGCCGACCGCGCCATACGCGCTATCGGCCATGAACGCACGGTCGGCACGGCCTGGGCCGGCACCGGCTCGTTCCGTGAGCTGATGCGCATAGGTTTGCCGACCGATCTGCGGTTGACCGAACAGCCGCCGTTTTACGCCTTCGATCCCGCGCGTCATGCCTTCGCGGCTCACGCCGACGCGCCGGTGACGTTGGCCGCTGCGGCGCCGACCGTCGACGCAGCGCCGATCCGCCTCGAGGCGATGTCGCCCATGCCGGTCGAACAGCGTATGGCGCCGCCGCCACGTCCGGCGCGTCACGTGGCGCCGACGCCTGTGGCCGCAACCCAGCCGCAGGCGCAGGTGCTCCAGCCGCAAGCGACACAGGCACAGTTCGCCCCGCAACCGACGGCCGCTCGCGCATCTGCGTCGCCGGTCGCCCTGTCGACACGTGCCGCGTCCACCGAACCTGTCTTGCATCGCGCGCCAGCA
>JANOAW010000112.1:0-3169 GCA_031411355.1 Hyphomicrobiaceae bacterium
ATGAATGCATTTCAGAAGCGGTCACGTCTTGAGTTCGAAGGGAATGACGACCACGAATTCGGTGCCTCGTGGTTGCGGGTTGATGGCAACCGTCGCGTCCAGCTGTTGCAGGAAGGCTCTCACGAGCCGCATGCCGAGGCCTTTGGTCTTGGCCAGATCAAACGAAGCCGGCAACCCGATACCCTCGTCGCGGACCGAGACTCGAAGCGTGTCGCCATCGCGCACAATGCCAACCCAAATTTTACAGCCTGACCGACCTTCATAGGCATGTTTCGCAGCGTTGGTGATCAACTCGTTTACCATCAAGGCCAACGGGATCGCTCGATCCGTGGCGATCAAGATGTCGCGCTGCGCATCGACTGCGATTTCGCAATGCGCGACGCTGGCGTCGACGTCGCCGCAGACCTGCTCGATATAGCGGCCGATGTCGAGGTATTCGACGTCGTCGGTTTGGTAGAGTCGCTCGTGGGCGCGAGCTACAGCGTGCACCCGAAGGGCCGCTATCTCAAGTTGTTCGGTTGCTGTCGAAGTGCCTTTATTGTTCGCCTGCAGTCGGAGCATGCTGCTAACGATCGACAAGCTATTCTTAATGCGGTGGTTCATCTCTTTCAGAAGGATCTGGTGCCGTTCCAGCGCGGCTTTGAGAAGCCGCTGATTTCTCTCCCGTTCGATGGCCATTCCTAAGATGTTGGCCGCCCCTTGGAGGAATGGAATGTCACTTTCAGTGAAATCGCCCTCTGACCGACTATCGACCTCAAGGACGCCGAACGGTGCACCGTCGCCTTGTAGAATAACATTCATGGCTCGTGAAATATTGAAGCGAGCGAACAACTCTGGTGTACGAAATCGCTGCTCGTTGCCAAGATGATTTGAGATGACCGGTTTACCAGTTTTGAGGGCAAATCCTGCCGGTGAAGCTAAATCGGCCCCGACTTGCGCGACGCCGACGACATCGGGCCCCCAGCCCACCCCGGCACGAACCGTGAAGCAGTTGTCGGCCGGCATAAATTCGAGGACCTTGCAGAATTCCGACTGCAATCCCTCGGCCACCAAGCGTACGGTGTTTGTCAGTAGCGCGTCCATGCTGCCGCCTTGTAAAGCAATGACCCCGAGGTCGGACAGGATTTCCTGTTGCCGGATGCGCTGAGCGAGCGACCGTCGCGTGACGTCGGGAACATCGCCTCTCGCTTTCGGCTCGACAACGGGATTCTTGCCGTCGTGATTGGCACTCATCGGTTTGGCTTCCTACGCAATGTCGGGTCGGCTGCTGCATACCAGCCGGATCGAGACGTTATCGACACGACACCCACTGCAACACAATAGGGCGGCGCGTACCTGCCATATTGGCGTGGCTCTTCGATTTCGGAACCAATTTGGAACCGAAACCCTTCTGGAACTCATTAAGTCATTGAAAATATTGGAGCGGGTGAAGGGAATCGAACCCTCGTATTCAGCTTGGAAGGCTGCTGCTCTACCATTGAGCTACACCCGCGATCCGAGAGCGGTTCGCGACCTCGATCGATCTACCAGTGAGTGCGGTTGGCTGCAAGAGTCGATGATGCGCCATTGATGAAGAGTGTCGTCTTGCCGGCCACGCTCGATCGCAACTCGTGCGTCGACCGCTTCTCCGAATCATCATCGTGTGGCACGCCTCGGTCGGCACGGAGGTGCTCGATGAAGGCGACGTTCGAACTGGAGACGAACGAACTGCAGCTCGGCAACGGGCCGATCGTCGGTATAGACGAAGCCGGTCGCGGACCGTGGGCCGGACCGGTCGTTGCGGCCGCCGTCATTCTCGATCCGGTCCGCATTCCCCGTGGGATCGCCGACTCCAAGGCTCTCGACTATGACACGCGCGAACGCCTTTATCCGCACATCGTCGCAACGAGCCGCATCGGTATCGGCATCGCGGCGGTCGAGCGGATCGATCGCGACAACATTCTGGCCGCGACACTCTGGGCGATGAGCGAAGCTTTGAAGCAACTGCTCGACGATGGCCAGCCAGCTCCGCGCCTCGCACTGATCGACGGCAACCGAGCTCCTATGCTGCCGATCGCGGCGCGCACCGTCGTCAAAGGCGATGCCAAATGCCTCTCGATCGCCGCCGCCTCGATCATCGCGAAAGTCACCCGCGACCGGATCATGATGCAACTGGCGATGGAATATCCGGCCTACGGGTTCGAACGCCACAAGGGGTATGGCACGCCGGAGCATCAAGCCGCCATCGAGCGCCACGGCGTCACCATCCTCCATCGCCGATCGTTCAAACCGGTACAACTCGCACTCCTGCCAATTTGAAATAAATGTATGCGTGCGGATTTTCCCAATGACCCGGGAACGTCAGATGAGCCAAGTCGAGTACGGTCGTGTCGGTGTCGTGGTGCCCGTGCTCGACGAGGCCGAAGCGTTGCCGCACGTTCTGGCAACGTTGCCCAAGTGGATCGCGCACGTCATCGTCGCCGACAACGGTTCGACGGATGGTTCCGGCGCGATCGCCGCTCGTCTCGGCGCCATCGTCGTTACCGAACCCCGCCGTGGCTACGGCCAGGCGTGTCTGGCGGCGCTTCGCGACATGCCGACTGTCGATATCGTGGTGTTCATGGACGGAGACGCCAGTGACGATCCCGACGACATGGCGGCACTGGTGCGCCCCATCGCCGAGGGCCGGGCTGACTTCGTCCTCGGCTCGCGCGTGCTCGGCATCAACGAACCCGGTGCACTGACGCCGCAACAGGTGTTCGGGAATCGTCTGGCATGCGCGTTGATCCGATGGATATGGCGCGTGTCCTTCACCGATCTCGGACCGTTTCGTGCCATCCGCCGCGACGCGCTCGACCGCTTGTCGATGGCCGACACCGACTACGGTTGGACCGTCGAGATGCAGATCCGGGCTGTAAAAATGGGACTGCTGACTTTGGAGGTGCCGGTGCGCTATCGCCGTCGTGTCGGATTTTCGAAGGTGTCCGGCACGCTGCGCGGCATTGTCGGGGCGGGGATAAAAATTCTTTTCGTCATCGCGCGCGAGGCGCTGGTCGGCCGAGGCCCGTCAAGTCGGACGTGAACAACCGACGCAGCCGCATCTGCAGCTAGGCTTTTGAAAGCGGCAGGCTCGGCGCTGATGAGGCGCCGATCCGTCACATCAGTGACAATGCCACCATCCGCGCCTCAA
>JANOAW010000113.1:0-5100 GCA_031411355.1 Hyphomicrobiaceae bacterium
GTGCGCCCAGACGGTTGCCGATCGGATGCCGGAAGGTCAATCCTCCAAACCGACCTGTTGACGAACAGATGGTGCCCGTCGGAAGCTGCTCCCCGATACCGACCGGTGGCAGGGCCAAGCTGGTTCGAGTCCATCTGTCCATGTGCGTACATCCTGAGCGCGTTGGCAGTGGCATCTGACGCGGTCGCTATTGGAAGTACTGCGGAAGCCCCTCGCATTACTTTACGGCAAGTCCATCTTCCAAGTAGAGTAATCGACCTGTCGCAAGCGCACGAAGGCCGCACGCGATGCGGCGAGCAAGAGCTTCAACGACGAAATTCGAGATGTCGACAGCTTCTACGAAACGGAACTCCGAGAGTTCCTTCTCGGGCAATCGAATAGCCGCGACGTCGGGCTCAAGCAGCACGCCGCCCTCAAACAAAAATTGAAGGCTATCAAACTGTTCATCCGTCCGAAGGCGGTGGTCGACACAGAGTGGTCGTCCGAGGCGAACGCGCAAACCAAGCTCTTCAAGGACTTCGCGCTCGGCCGTCTGTCGCGGTTTCTCCCGGCCTCAGCGATTCCTCCGGGTATTTCCCAGCCACTTTTGTACGTTGGCTTTACGAGCGGGATACGACCGCCAGTATTGCGGACAAGCAGCCGGAGCTGGAGAGTTTTCGAGCAAGGCTTGCTTGGTTATAAGCCATGGCGCGTCTCAATTTTTTCGACCAGCGGTCAATCGCCGAGACCGCGCTTTCCATCCTCGATTTTGATGCAAAACCGCAGCAATTCTGATCTCGCCCGCGACGAGACGGTAGTAGATCGTGTAAGGAAAGCGACGGACGAGAACGGCACGGTAGTCGCGCAGTCGTTTCGCATATCCTTCTGGCTCGGCTCCGATTCTGGAAATTGCTTTGTCCACTGCTGCAACGAACTCGTAACGAAGCGTTTCGTCTTGTGAGCCGTACCAATCGGAGGCCTCAGCGAGGTCTGCCTCCGCAACCTTCAAAACTCTGAGCCGCAACGTCATTTTTGTGCGAGCAAGCGCGCCCTAACAGCCTCCCAGCTATCGCCTTCGTCGGTAGCATCCTCAGCTTCCCGTGCATTGAGCAAATCGCGGTGCCAATCGGGCATTGGGACCTCCGCTGCATTGAGCGAATCCCAAAGCGACTCGATCAAGGCGAGTTTCTCTTCGGCCGGAAGCTTTACAAGGTCCGCTGTTGATACAGCCATGCTGGCATTCCTCTCGTTCGCTCTTTCGGCCGCATTTTTTTGCCATGAAATAGTTCGCCGGCAAAGCCAAATCGACGACCAACACCTGCCGCCAGTCAGCTTCCTGGCGTCGACCGACCGTCCCACGCAAAAACTGCCGTTCGGCAGCAATGGTCACTCTCGACCGTTCCGCCACTTCCTGACTGGCAGCTGTAGGACCAAGGAGCCGACGAACCGCAAGCCGCTCCGCAACCTCACGCCCGCGGGAGCACCTGCTCCCCACACGACTAGCCGCCTGGGTCCTGCCTGTGCGCCCCCGCCGCCCGCGCCATCGCGGCGCAGGTCATTCCCGTCGAGCGGCATTTTCCGCGCCGGCTTAACAGATGTATAGGAGCCGGTACGTCACGGATTCGCCGAGGCGACAGCGCAAGGCTCGTCGGGTCGACATGCTCTCAAAGGCAGAAACCGTGATTGCCCTCAAACCCGTTCCGATGACGGCCGTCGAGGTCTACAAGCGCACGCTGGCGTTGCTGGCCAGCGAACGCATGTTGACCGGCTGGCTGACGCTTGCCGGCGTGGTCATCGCGATCGTGCAGGTCTTCGAGCCGAAACTCTACGGCTGGATGGTCGATGAACTGGCGAAGGGGCAAGGTGCGTTCTGGATCATCGGGGTGTGGGCAGCCCTCGGGCTCGGCTCGATCCTCGCCTCCGTCGTGGTCGCCGTCGCAGCCGACCGTCTCGTGCACCGGCGCCGGCTTGCAGCGATGAGCCTCGCCTTCGAACGCGCCATCGGCCTGCCCATCGCCTATCACGCTGAAAAAGGCTCGGGTGCCGTCGTGCGCACGATCCTGTCGGGCACCGACGCCTTGTTCTGGCTGTGGCTGTCGTTCATGCGCGAACAGCTGACGGCCATCGTCGGCATCCTGTTTCTGATCCCGGTCGCGCTCAATATGAACGTGATCATGACCTGTATCCTCGGCGTGCTCGCCCTGGTCTATCTCTTGCTCAATACATTGGTCGTGCGGCGCACGAGTGACGGCCAGGCCGCGGTCGAAACCTACCACAACAACGTCTACGGCCGGGTCGGCGACGTGCTCGGCAACGTCTCGATCGTGCAGAGTTACACGCGCGTCGGTGCCGAGATGCAGGCGATGCGCGAAATCATGACCCAGCTGCTGGCGGCGCAATATCCGGTGCTGACCTGGTGGGGCTTGCTGACGATCTTCACCAAAGCTGCAGCCACCATCACGATGGTCGTTGTGTTCGGCGTCGGCGCCATTCTGGTGTCGCGGGGCGAAGCCACCGTCGGCGTCATCGTCACCTTCGTCGCCTTCGCCAATCTTCTCATCGGCAAGCTCGACCAACTCTCGGGCTTCATCGTGCGCATCTTCCAGCAGGCGCCGACGTTGCGCACCTATTTCGAACTGGTCGATACACCGGCGAGCGTGCTCGACAAGCCTGGCGCCAGGGACAGCTTCAAAGTCGAGGGACGCGTCGCCTTCGACGACATTTCGTTTCGCTACGGCAACAGCGATCAGGGCGTCTTCAACGTTTCGTTCTCGGCCGAGCGCGGCGAAACCGTGGCACTCGTCGGCCCGACTGGATCGGGCAAGACGACCACGCTCGCGTTGCTCCAGCGCATGCGTGCGCCGGACGGCGGTCGCATTCTGGTCGATGGTACGGATATGACCGACATCACCGTCGATGCGCTGCGCTCCAACATCGCCGTCGTGTTTCAGGACGCGGGCTTGTTCAATCGCTCCATCGCCGACAACATTCGCATCGGTCGCCCGGACGCCACGGATGCCGAGGTCGAACGCGCCGCGACGCTGGCTGAGGCGCATGACTTCATTTCGCGCAAACCCGGTGGCTATCATTTCGTCATCGGCGAACGCGGCGTGTCGTTGTCGGGTGGTGAGCGCCAACGCATCGCGGTCGCGCGCGCCATTCTGAAGGATGCGCCGATCCTGATCCTCGATGAAGCGACATCGGCACTCGATGCCGAGACCGAGGCCAAGATCAAGCGCGCGCTCGATACGTTGCGGCAGGGTCGCACGACCTTCATCATCGCCCACCGCCTTTCAACCGTCGCGGATGCGGACAAGATCCTGGTCCTCGACAAGGGCCACATCATCGAGCGCGGCACGTTCCGCTCGCTTGTCGCCGACAACGGACTGTTCGCACGGCTCGTGCGCGAAGGCGGCTTCACCGAGCCGACGTCGGACGACAGCGGCGAGCCGGTCGCGGCGGCCCACGACGACGCCGGTTGATCGCGGGTCGCGCGCTGATCACAGCGCGAGCTTGTCGCAAACACAGATCGGCCATAGAGGTGCTCGATCGACGCCTATCTGCGAGAGCCATATGAAGATCGCCGTCACCGGTGCCGCCGGCCGCATGGGCCGCGAACTGATCAAAGCCATTCAAGACACCGACGGCGCGACTTTCGCCGGCGCCCTCGAACAGGCGGCGTCGCCGGCTATCGGCCAGGATGCCGGTCTGCTCGCAGGCATCGGCGCGACCGGCGTTCTGATCGGCGCCAACGCGCTCGACGTCATCGTCAAGGTTGATGCGCTGCTGGATTTCACGGCGCCCTCGGCCACGGTTGAATTCGCGGGCTTGTGTGCCAACGCCCGCATTGTGCACGTGGTCGGGACCACCGGTCTCAGCGTCGAGGACCACGCCAAGCTCGATGCGGCCGCCCGCCACGCCACCATCATCCAAGCCGGTAACATGAGCCTCGGCGTCAATCTGGTCGCCGCCATCACCCGCAAAGTCGCCGAAGTCCTCGATGCCGATTTCGACATCGAGGTGCTCGAAATGCACCATCGCATGAAAGTCGACGCGCCCTCGGGGACGGCACTCATGCTCGGCGAGGCTGCGGCGGACGGTCGTGGCGTGACATTGGCCGACGTTGCCCAACGCGTGCGCGACGGCCACACGGGTGCGCGGCGGCGCGGCGACATCGGCTTTGCGACGTTGCGTGGCGGCAGCGTCGTCGGTGAACACACCGTGCTGTTCACGTCCGATACCGAGCGCATCGAGATCACCCACCGTGCCGTCGATCGCGGGCTGTTCGCGCGCGGCGCCGTCAAGGCCGCGCTCTGGGGACGCGGCAAGGGACCGGGCCGCTTCGACATGATGGACGTCCTCGGTCTGGCGTGATCAACGGGCGCACGACCCCATTGCCCGATACCCGGCATTCGTGTTGCCATGGCGCGTATGAACGTTAGGGGCGAGGGGGCTCGGTGCGGTTCAACTACGATACGGATTACGGCGACAGCCGGCGCCTGCTGCGCCACACGGGCGAGCGCATCGCGTGGGGGATGCTCGTTGCGGCCCTGATCGCGGTGCCATTCGTCGCGCCGCGCTTTCTGATCGGCGAACTCGCCTACATCTTCATCCTCTGTATCGCCAGTCTCGGCCTCATGGTGCTGAAGGGGTACACGGGGCAGGTCTCGCTCGGGCCGGCGGCGTTCGTTGCGATCGGCGCCTATGTGCATGCGATCGTGTTCGAAGCCGGCGTACCGCTCCCGATCTCGATGTCGCTGGCAGCTCTTGCCTCAGCCCTCGCCGGATTGCTCGTCGGCATCCCCGCCATTCGCGTTTCGGGGTTGTATCTCGCCATGGTCACGATGGCTTTCGCCATCATCGTCGAGCACGTGATCGGCCGCTGGAAGTCGGTCACGGGCGGACACACTGGCCTCCCCGTGCCCGACGCGGCCATGTTCGGCGTCTCGCTGGCGGGGCCGAAGGGTTTCTATTTCCTTTGCCTGGTGACCCTCGGCGTTGCGTTTCTCGCCCTCTTGAACGTGCTCCGCTCGCCGATCGGACGCGCCTTCACCGGCGTGCGGGACAGCGAAGCGGCTGCCTACAGCCTCGGTATCTCGGTCGCGGCCTACAAGATCGGCG
>JANOAW010000114.1:0-1972 GCA_031411355.1 Hyphomicrobiaceae bacterium
GCCGTGGTCGTGTGCCAATCATCGGAGGCGGTATTCCATTGCTTGATGTCGTCCGGCGTTGTGTAGGCGCGCCATACTGCGTCGATAGGTGCAGCGACGGTGGTTTCGACTGAGATGATCATCGAGTGGCTCCGCGTGCGAGAGGCCGCCACTTTACGCGTTTACGCAGCCTTCGCCAACCGTTCCGGCCGCCAGGACGACGGCACGCGGGCGATCACGCCGAGGGCCGGTTCGGCGCTGGCAGGGTCGAGGCGGCTCGGGTCGAGGCTCCAATGGCGCGCCAGTTCAAGCAGATGCTCCGAGGTCGGATACATGACCATTTCGCCGCCAGCATCGCCGCGCCGTTCACGCATGCCGCGCACCTCGAACAACTTCAGTCCCATGGCTTTCTCTTCTTTCGTCGGACGGCCCTTGTTCCAGACCACGCCTTCGTCGTTGATGGCGAACGCTCGGATCAGACGGCCCTCGATCACGCGACCCCAGGCGAAAAAGTCGATGTCGGGAAAGCCAGCGTAATACTGCACTTCGACGAAGCGCTCCGACAAACCGAGCAGGAGCGGCATAGATTTGTCGACGAAGCGACGGCTGGTCGGCGCGGGCAGCGATGGGCTGACGACCAGCGTCCAGCCGTTGACGGGTGGCGAAACGAACGCGTGCGTCTCACCAAGCGCGTTGTCGTAGACGGCGCCGAGGCCGGAGGCCCAGTTTGCGGGTTCCGCATCCTCGGTCAGACCCATGGCGACGAGGACAGCGCCGGTGTCGCGTGTGCGCACGGCGAGCCACGCCATGTTGCAGCCGAACTTGGCCGGCCCATCCGGCTGAACGTCGAACACGATGCGGCCGTCGGCAATCTGCGGCGCGAGCCGGATCGCGGCGATGGCGACGGTGATCATGACACAAAGAATGACGGCTGCGATCACGGGGGCGCGGCCTCGGCTGGAGTGCGATTCGTCTAGAACGTTACGATCATCGACGCCGGCGTTGCTAGTGCGGGCAGCGGTGGATTACGGGGATAACGGGCGCCGAGGCAGCGGTCGTCGCACCAACAACAGCGTTCCCAAAGTCGACCGCGACGCGCTATGCTACCCCGGCCGCAGACGGCTGGCGAAGCTGTCGGGACGCTGCCGGGGGATGCATGGAAAAGCGAGCGACGCTGAGCGGCTGGATGATCCCTGCTCTGTTGATTCTGCCGCAAGTCGCGATCACGATGGTGTTCTTCTATTGGCCGGGCGCGTCGGCAGTGTGGCAATCGTTTCTATTGCAGGATGCGTTCGGACTGAAAACGTCGTTCGTTTGGTTGGAGAATTATCAGGACCTTTTCCAGTCGCGCGATTATTACAAATCGTTTGGCACCACGGCTTTGTTTTCGATCGTCGTCGCGGCGGTGTCGCTCGGAAGTGCCCTCGCATTGGCAGTGCAGGCCGACAAGCAGATCGCCGGTCGCAATATCTACCGCACGCTGCTGATCTGGCCGTATGCCGTGGCACCCGCCGTCGCGGGTGTGCTGTGGCTGTTCATGTTCCACCCGTCGCTTGGTATTCTCGCCCGTGGCCTGCAGGGCGCCGGGCTCGACTGGAACCCGCTTCTCAACGGCAACCACGCGTTTTCACTCGTCGTCCTGGCGTCGGTCTGGAAGCAGATCAGCTATAATTTTCTCTTCTTCCTTGCGGGCCTGCAAGCCATTCCGCGTGCCGTCATCGAGGCAGCGGCGATCGACGGCGCCAAATCGCGCCGGCGCTTCTGGACCATCGTCTTCCCACTGCTGTCGCCGACCTCGTTCTTTCTGCTGGTCGTCAACGTCGTCTACGTCTTCTTCGACACCTTCGGCATCATCGACGTCGTCACCGGCGGCGGGCCGGCCGGCGCGACCACCACCATGGTCTACAAGGTGTTCGCCGACGGCCGCCTCGGCGGCGATCTCGGTGGCTCGGCCGCGCAATCGGTGGTGCTGATGGTGATCGTGATCGCGCTG
>JANOAW010000115.1:0-2212 GCA_031411355.1 Hyphomicrobiaceae bacterium
CCCGACGCAAGCGCAAAGGGATGACGACGTTAAGATCCTGTTGTAGCAGCCTTTTGGTTAATCGTAACCTTGTGTCGCAATAATGCCTGCAAGCTTGGTGTAGCATCACACCCCGTGGCGACCCGAATGATCGACGCGGACGCGGCAGGGGCGCCCCCTGTAGAGAGAGATATTCGAGTTCGATCGATGGCCGAGAGACGTAAAACGCCAAATAAATCACCGCTGAACGGTGCTGCTCCCGCGCGCAAATCCCGCAAGACCGCCGCCGAAAAGGTTCGTGCTGGCGCCGACATTGCCGTCGGCAACACAGTCAAAGCCATTTGCGTCTATTGCGGCTCGGGGCCGGGCAAAAATCCAGCCTACCTCGCCGCGGCACGGACGCTCGGCGCCGATATGGCCAACGCCGGCATCGGTCTCGTTTACGGCGGTGGCGGCCTCGGCCTGATGGGGGAAACAGCCAAGAGCGTTATCACTCATGGCGGACGTGTGACGGGCATCATTCCGCAATTTCTGTCTGAAAAAGAACGAATGCTGAAGGATGCTCACGAATTGATCGTGACCGAGGACATGCATCAGCGCAAACGGCTGATGTTCGACCGGTCCGATGCCTTCGTGGCGCTGCCGGGCGGCATCGGGACGCTGGAAGAGTTGGTCGAGCAATTGACGTGGGCGCAACTTGGACGCCATCGTAAACCTATCATATTGGCCAATATCGACGGCTTTTGGGACCCGTTCCTGGCACTTTTGAAGCACATGCAGGACGAAGCCTTCATTCGAGCCGGTCTGGAAGTGCGATTCGTCACGGTCGACCGCGCCGAAGATATCGTCCCCGCCGCTCTCGCAGCCGCCGTACCCGGGGCATCGGACGATCCTCGGTCGAAAGCGACCATCCGCCAGTTTTAAGGCGATCATCGCTATTGTAGCCGCCCCATTCAGGGCCGGTTCAAGTGGTATGCGCCACAAGAGGGCTGGTTTGTCCGTGGTCTGCATGCTTGAATGCCGGACTTTTACGGGGAACGAAGCAGGGGAGCGCGGTGCGTCGCGCAGGTGGTGTGAAATGAAGCTTTCAATGAAACTGATACGGCGCATGCTGGTCGCTGCATTGGCGGCGGCGGCATCGGCAAGCGCTGTCATGACGGCCGCCAGCCCGAGCGCGCTGGCGCAAGCCGGTGACGAGATCGATCTCGAAGTCTTCTATCGCGAGCTGCAGCCGCATGGCGAATGGTTCCGCCACGAACGCTGGGGTGAGGTCTGGCGTCCCAATGTCGACGGCGATTGGCGACCGTACACGCGCGGGCACTGGGCCTGGACCGAGGACCACGGTTGGATGTGGGTCGCCGAGGAGCAATGGGGTTGGGCGACGTTCCATTATGGCCGCTGGGTGTTTGACGAGCAGGAAAACTTCTGGATCTGGATTCCAGGATCGCAGTGGGCGCCGGCTTGGGTGCAATGGCGCGAGAGCGAGGACCAAATCGGTTGGGCGCCGCTGCCGCCAGAATCGTATCTCGACGACGGCGTGATGCGGTTTAACGCCAGCACATACGACAACTCGCGCTATTCCAGGTATTGGGTGTTCGTGCCGCCGCGTTTTCTCTTCGAACCCGGACTCTACCGCCATATTTCGCCGGTGTCGCGCCAGTCATCATTCTTCCGCTCGACCCGCCCGGTGACCGTGCATCACCACATGTATCGCGGCAACATCTATCATCCGGGGCCAGATTGGCGCCGCGTCGAACGGTGGGCGGGTCGACCGGTTCCGGTCGTCACGTTGCGAACGGTGACCAATTCCCGTGATCAGGGCTGGCGCCGCCTTGGCCCTAATCCGTCCGTGTTGCCGATCTACAGACCTCGCGTCGCCGTCGCACCCGATCGAACACGGCAGCCGTTGCCGAACGTCGATCCGCGGCCCGAGCGGGATTGGCGACGCGGCGATCCGCGACCGGAGCGTGATTTCCGACGTGGCGATCCGCGTCCCGACAGCCGGCCGAGCGTCGCCACGCGCCCGTCCCAACCAGATTACCGTTTAGGTCCAGGAGGTTGGCAGCCAGACGGACGCACGCAACCTCCAGCGCCGCCACCGCCCGCCGATCCGTCGCGTCGTCGAACGAATATTCAGACGGACCCGCCGATCACACCGGACGGACGCTTGGGGCGGCCCGGCAGTGGTGCGCCTGCCAGAGTCGATCCGCCGCGACCGACGACTCAGCCACCT
>JANOAW010000116.1:0-5155 GCA_031411355.1 Hyphomicrobiaceae bacterium
GTTTTTCTTAGTCCAGCTCATTTCGGAGACGTGGATGAGGCCTTCGACGCCCGGTTCCAATTCAACGAACGCGCCGTAGTCGGCGATGTTGGTCACGGTGCCGGAGAACTTGCCCTTGACCGGGTACTTGGCTTCGATGCCGGCCCACGGATCCGACTGCAACTGCTTCATGCCGAGCGAGATGCGCTGGGTGTCGGAGTTGATGCGGATGATCTGCACCTTGACGGTATCGCCGACGTTGACGATTTCCGAGGGGTGATTGACCCGGCGCCAGGCCATGTCGGTGACGTGGAGCAGGCCGTCGATGCCGCCCAAGTCGATGAAGGCGCCGTAGTCGGTGATGTTCTTGACCACGCCGTCGATGACCTGGCCCTCGCCGAGGCGGGAGACGATCTCGGTGCGTTGTTCGGCGCGGGTCGCTTCCAGTATTTCACGACGCGAGACGACGTTGTTGCCGCGACGGCGATCCATTTTGAGGATCTTGAAGGGCTGCGGCGAATGCATCAGAGGCCCGATATCGCGCACGGGGCGGACATCGACCTGGGAGCCCGGCAGAAACGCTACGGCGCCGTCGAGATCGACTGTGAAGCCGCCCTTGACCTTATTGAAGATGGTGCCGGTGACGACGTCGCCGTTGTTGAACTTGACCTCGAGCTTGGTCCAGCTCTCTTCGCGGCGGGCCTTGTCGCGCGAGAGGACGGCTTCGCCGAGAGCATTCTCGACGCGCTCCAGATAGACTTCGACGGTGTCGCCGACCTTCAGCTCGATCGGGTTCGCGCCGGAGGCGAATTCCTTGAGCTGAATGCGACCTTCCATCTTCATGCCGACGTCGATGACGGCGACATCTTTTTCGATGGCGACGACGCGGCCTTTGACGACGCTGCCTTCGTACTGATCTTCGCGCTCGAAGCTCTCGTTCAGGAGGGCTGCGAAATCGTCTCTGGTCGGGTTCATTCCGGGGTCGGTCGACATCAGGTGCGGCTCGTTCTGGGTTGACGTGGTTGAAGTTTCAGTAGCGTTGAGGGATTCAGACGTCCGAGCTGTTGGCCGTCGCGTGCACGAAACAGCCCACAAGCCGACTGGCATCGCTGCCTCGGCTGATGGTTGGCTCTCGCGTGGTAGTCACTCGGCAAATGCAGGCGGCACGGATGCCGACCGGCGTGATTTCGAGGGCTGTTCGCTCCCCGACCGGCCGATCCTCCTCAGGATCAAGCGCGCAATCGCCAAATTCCGCGTGGCCATAGCGCAACACGGCGGCGCGTGCAACAGGCGTCACCATGCTTTGATGCGCGTCGATCACCCGCCGGGGCGACCGGCTGCCATCGTACCAGCGCGCTGCGTGTGGTCGCGTGCGGCTGCGGAGGCCGACTTGGCGTCACCGGCGAGAATGAACTGAAAGATCGTGGCGTGTTCTGTCCACACGCGCCGACGCGTCTCTGTATCGACGAGCACGAACACCATCGAGCGCATGAAATGGGGCCATTGCGCGCCGACGGTCTCGCCGATAGCGGCGTTACCCGACAGGTCGTAAATTGCCGAATGAAAGGCCACATCGCAGGCAATGCGGTCACCGAGTGTGGCTGTGTCGGGCAGGTCAAAACCGCGGGCGAGTGCAGTCTGGGCAACCTGGAGCGCAACAGCCGGACACGCCTGTTCTCGAACGCGAGCGGCCGCGAGGCCAGCCGCCAGCTCGTCCAAGCTCGCTCGAACTTGGTAGAGATCGCGCAGGCGCGCGGCGTCGAGAGGGGCGATTGCCAGACCGCGCTTGCCGTGTTCGATGACCAGGCCGCGGCGTTTCAAAGCCTGCAAGGCGTGGCTGACAGGCTGGCGCGATACGCCGAGCATCTCGGCGACGCTCTCTTGCGTGATCCGAGTTCCCGATCCGAGCGAGCCGTCGACGATGGCGTCTATCAGGCGGTTTTCGACCTGTTCGATCAGAACTGGTTGAACGTCGATGTGCGATACAGATGCCACGAAGCCTCCGCGGACATCGTATCAGTTGGAATTCAGAATTCAAAATTCTGGATGCAAAAATCTATCGGATGCCAAAAAACAAATCAGCGCCACACCGGTTCGTGGTGTGGCGCTGATCGAAGCGGTGCTTCGGCTTGGACGTTTAAGAGCGCCAGCGGAACTTGCCGCAACTGCGATCGAGTTCATAACGAAGTGCTTCGAGTTCCCGCCGTTCGCGGCCAGAGATGCGGCCGTCCGACGAGGCGTAACGTTCATATTCACGCAGGCGCCAGGCTTTGCGCTGGCAATTGTCGTGACGACGGACTTCGTAGGGGTATGCGCCCTTCGACCACGTTGGCGGCGGCGGCTGGGGGCCAAAACGAAGGTTGATCGATTGTGCGGACGCGCCGGCGGTGCCGACGGCGATCAGGCCGGCGACGAGGGCCAGTTTTTTCATCATAGAGAGATCCTCAGGCAGTGAGCGTTACGCCCATTGTGAGGAAACTTTAAAATTCTACGCGTGAACGATGTGTGAATTTTTAGCCTGGTTGCCCAAGCCATTGCTGTCGCTGTGGACGAAACAGCAAGGCGCCGACGCGCGCTAATTGCGCAGCGCCGGCAGAAGAAAACAAGCGATCACGGGGACTTGGCGTAATCGGCGTCGCTGACTTTTTCCAGCCACGTCACATGCACGCCGTCGAGTGCTTCATGCATGGCGATATGGACCATGCCATTCGTTGGCGTGGCGCCGTGCCAATGTTTCTCGCCCGGCGGAATCCAAACGGTGTCGCCGGTTTTCAGTTCGCGCACAGGGCCGCCCCATGTCTGTGCGCGGCCCGTGCCTGAGACGATGTACAATGTCTGGCCGAGCGGATGGGTATGCCACGCCGTCCGTGCGCCGGGCTCGAACGAGACGCGCGCAGAACGCAGGCGCGCGGGGTCCGGTGTGTCGATGATCGGGTCCTGCCATACGGTGCCGGTAAACCAATCCGCGTTGACCAGCCGGCTGGCACGGCTCGAAGCACTGTGGATATCCATATGGACGCGTTCCTGTTGGAAGATTTTCGGCTGAGCGAGCAGAGGCCGAGAGATTGTCGGGCTGTCAAGAATTGGATTGGTTCAGGGCGCAGGTGCGGCCCGTTGGGCGATCGTGGCGTTGTCGCGGTACTGGGTCAGCCCGAAGGTCTCGAATTCGTCGCGATTGGCCGTTGCGACCACGCCCAAGGCTCGCAGCACCACATTGATGGGCCAGGTCGATCGGGGGCGTCCAAGGCTTGCATGCGTCGTCAGAGATAGCGGCCGGATTGCCGACGCGCCGGCTGACCACAGTGTGGCTGCCTGCGCGCCGGCGCCATCCGCATAGTCGGTCTCGACATAGGCGATGGCGCCGCGGAGCGATGATCGAGCAGCGAATGCCATGTCGGCCGACGTCAAGCGCACGACGTCAAGCCACTCGCCGGTGCCGGAACGCCGGTGCAAATCGTCCTGCAAAGCGTCGTCGAGGGGCATCACAACCAGCTCCGCAGCCGGAGTCAACCGATACAGCCGAGTCAGAGGACTGATCTCGGCGTAGGGCTTCAGCGCCGCGGGATGGCCAGCGAAAAGATAGACGTTGTGTCCCATGTGCCCCGAGCGCCGCAATTTCGACCGACGATGTTTCGACCGACATTGGCCGACGACTGGGGGAGCGGCAAGACCGGCGATCGTCCGTCAACTGTGGAAGTGACGTTGAGCGCGTCATTCGGCCGGCTGAATTTTCGTTTCTGCGAAGATCGTCTCGTTACCGGGGGCTGGGCGATCGGGCACGAGAAACGAGAGCGCGAGTGAGCAGGTCGCGATGACGACGCCGAGCCAGAAAATCAGCGACGGGTCGCGCATGCCGATCAAGCCGAACGTGACCGGCAAGACGACGGCTGCAATGTGATTGATGGTGAAGGCGACCGATGCAGTGGCAGCCATGTCGGCTGGATCGCCGATCTTTTGGAAGTATGTGCGCTGGGCCAACAACAGGGTCATGAAAACCCCGTCGGCGATGAAGAGCAGCCCCGCGACTCTGCCGTCGGTGGTCAAGGCATACCCCGCGAACACAACAATGAGCACGGCGTTTTCGATGGCAATGGTGCGCCGCTCACCCAAGGTCGCGATCAAGGCGCCGAGGCGGGTGGCACACAGCGTCGTCAATGCAGCCGTGACAAGCATCAACAGCGCCATGTCGGAGAGCGTGTAGCCAAACGATTTGACCAGGAGAAAGCCACCGAAGGCATGGAACAACTGACGGCGTGCGCCCGAGAAGAACGTGATGACATAGTAGAGCCAATAGCGCTGCCGCAGCACGATTTCCTTGCGCTGCATGACGGGGCCGTCGAAGCGGCCGAATCGGCTCATGGCATAGAGCGTTGCGGCGAAGCAGAACAGCCCGAGCCCCAGATACAGGGCCTTGTAGTCGAGCAGGCCGGCCCAGCCGAAAAGTGCCAGCCCGCTATAGGCGACGAACTGCGCGACGGCGCCGGCGGTGGTAATGCGTGACATCAAGCGAGGCGCTTCGGCCTTGGGCAGCAGCTGCATCTGCAGAGACGAGTTCATGGTTTCGAAATAGTGGAAGCCGACCGACATGACGAACGTGGTGATCAGAACCCCGGTCAACGACGGGAAAAAACCAGTTGCTGCGATGCCGACGGCGAGAATGAGCAGCGAGGAATAAGCCAAAGTCTGCTCGCGCATCCAGACGATCCAAACGATGGCCGTGAAGGCGAGGAAGCCCGGCAACTCGCGCACGCTCTGCATCAAGCCGGTGTCTTTCCAGGCGAACGCACCGATTTCGACCGTGAAATTGTTGATCGAGGCCTGCCATGCCGCGAAGCCGACCCAGTTGATGAAGGCCATCGTCATGAGGAAGCGCAGCGGCGCACGGACTTCGGGCGCGACATCCGCGAAGTATCTGTCGGCCAACGATTTGAAACTCGGCATTCGGGTCGCCCCCTCGATCGCACGGGAGAAGCGCAGGCTTCTGCGGGGGCGTCAATGTCGAGAAATGCGCAACGGCGATGCGGTGCTGGCGTGACGCCGCGGGCGGATCGCGTCGAGTTACCCACGGGTAACTCGCGGCCGCCTCTTCCGGGCCGAGCGGGCGTGCGCGTAACTCGCTGCGGTGTGATTCGTGCGCGTCCAAGGTGTCAGGGATATCGTCATGGCCGACGGCAGC
>JANOAW010000117.1:0-3818 GCA_031411355.1 Hyphomicrobiaceae bacterium
GATCCAAGACGGATCGAGACCTGCCGGCACAGGCGAAACAGGACACCGGGCAAGCGTCGATGACGGCGGCCACCGTCATGGCGTCGGGCGCGCCGACTGTCCTACCGCCTCCTGCGCTGACGGCAGCTGAATTGCGGCGCACGGTGGATCCCGCGACCTTGAAATTCAAGACCACGGCCGAACTCGATCCGATCACGAATTTAATTGGCCAGGATCGAGCCCTCCAGGCGCTCGAATTCGGCATGCAGATGCGCGCCCACGACTACAATATCTTCGTGTTGGGACCGCCGGCGTCAGGCAAGCGGACGGCGATCAAGGCGCAACTCGCGACCGAGGCCAAGGGCCGAAACGCGCCCGACGATTGGGTTTATATCTACAACTTCGACGAACCCAATCGCCCCAAGGCCGTGCGCCTGCCGCCAGGGCGCGCGCGCGCTTTCGCCAAAGGCATGATCGCCGCCCTGGATGAACTGCGCGCGGTGGTGCCGACGATCATCGAAGGCGATGACTACCAGTCACGTCGCCGCGCCATCGAGGCTCGCTTCCAGGCCGGCCAGGACGAGGCGTTGGAGGCACTCGATGTCAAGGCGAAGGCTCAAGGCATTGCCGTCTTGCGCACGCCACAAGGTTTCGCGTTCGCCCCGATGCTCGACGGCACCGTGGTCAAACCGGAAAGTTTCGCCAGCCTTCCCCCTGACATGCAGGCCGAGAAGCGGCGCCAGATCGAGGCCTTGGAGCGGGAACTGGCCGCGATCCTCGGTCAGCTTCCAAAAGCCGACAAACTCCGCCGTGGGCAATTGCAGGATTTGAACGCAGATATCGCCAAACGCGCTGTCGTCGGTGCCTTGGACGATCTGGTCGCAGCCTTTGCCGACCTGCCCGACGTCGTCGGACACATCGAAGCCGCCAGCGCCGATCTCGTGCGCAATATCGCCATTTTCAACACCAGCGACGAAGAGAACAATGCGCCGATCAAGGTCTCAGTCGAAACCGCCCGCGACCCCCGGTATCGCCGCTATCTCGTCAACGTCATGGTCGCCACAGGCGATGGCGCGAACCAAACCGTGCCATCAGGCGCGCCCGTCGTCGAGGAGATCAATCCGGTCTACGGCAATCTGATCGGCCGCATCGAGCACGTCGCCCAGAACGGCAATCTGGCCAGCGATTTTCTGCTCCTGAAGGCAGGCGCATTGCATCGTGCCAATGGCGGCACGCTGCTGATAGATGCGCGCAAACTCCTGCTTTCCCCATTCGCCTACGAAGCCCTGAAGCGTGCCTTGAAATCGCGCGAGATCCGTATGGAACAACCGAGCGAATCGGCTGGCGGCCTGACGACCGTCCAGTCGCTCGATCCAGAACCCATCCCGCTGGCTGTGAAAGTGATTTTGATCGGCGAACGCGAAATCTACTATCTGCTGGCCCAGAGTGATCCGGATTTCCTGGGACTGTTCAAGGTGCAGGCCGATTTCGACGACGTTGTTCCGCGCACGAGCGAAACCGACATGGCCTACGCACGCCTGATCGCGTCGATTGCGCGCGAACATAAACTCCATCCATTCGACACCTCCGGCGTGGCGCGCGCAATCGAAGAGGGCGCCCGCATCGCCGATGATCGCGACAAGCTGTCAATTTCAATCGGCCGCATCTCCGATCTCGTGCGCGAAGCTGACTACTGGTCCAAGAAGGCCGGACGCAGCGTCACCAGCCGCGATGACGTTGCCCGAGCCGTTGAAGCCGAAATCTCGCGCTCGGACCGCCTGCGCGATCGCGCCCAGGAGACTATTGATCGCGGAGTCGTTCTGGTCGACCTCGGCGGAGAAAAAATCGGTCAGATAAATGGCCTCGCCGTGATGCAGCTCGGCAACTTCAGCTTCGGTCGGCCGAGCCGGATCACCGCGCGCGTGCGCATGGGCTCGGGCCGCATCACGGACATCGAACGTGAATCGAAACTCGCCGGTCCGCTGCACACCAAGGGCATGATGATCCTCTGGGGTTTTCTTGCCGGCCGTTACGCACAGGATGTGCCGCTCTCGCTGGCGGCATCGCTCGTGTTCGAACAGAGTTATGGCGGTGTCGATGGGGACAGCGCCTCATCGACAGAGCTCTATGCCCTGCTGTCGGCTCTGTCCGAACTGCCAATCAAACAAAATTTCGCCGTCACCGGCTCGGTCAATCAATGGGGCGAGGTGCAGGCCATCGGTGGGGTCAATGAAAAGATCGAAGGTTTCTTCGACGTCTGCCGGGCCAAGGGTCTCACAGGCGACCAGGGCGTGCTCGTGCCGCGCGCGAACGTGCAGCATCTCATGCTGCGCGAAGACGTCGTCGCCGCCGTCGCCGCGGGCAGCTTTAGCGTGCACGGCGTGTCGACCATCGATCACGGCATCGAGCTGCTGACCGGGGTGGCGGCTGGCGCGCGCGGCTCAGATGGCGAATTTCCCGCAGGCTCCGTCAATGCCCGTGTCGAGGCGCGCCTTCGATCGTTCGCCGAGCGTGCGCGGGGCTTTTCGAAAGGGAGCGGCGCTGATGGCGCCGGCATGTCGTCATGATGGCGCGCAGCCCACTCGATGTCGTTCACGTGGCGCAGGCCGGTGAGAACCGTGGTCGTGTGGTGCTCCGGCTGGGCTCGGCACCTCCCGATCGTTTCGCCATCCTCGCGGCGCTGCGGTTGGCCCGCGCCTATCAGGCGGAACTCGAAAGCGTCTTCATCGAGGATCAACAGCTCATCGACCTGTCGACCCACGCCGATGCCGCCGAAATCTCCTTGTGCGGCCGGGACCGGCGCGACTTGTCGCCGGTGACGTTGATGCGGCAGTTCGCCTACGCGGCGCGACAGGCCGAACGCCAAGTGGCGGCGATGGCCGAGCGAGCCGATGTGGCGTACAGCGCGCGCACCATCCGCGATGACCCCACGCACGCCCTCAATCGCGCTTGCGCCGAAGCAGGGCCTTGGAACGTGGTCGTCCTCGCCGATCGCGTGAGCGCCTGGGACAGAGCCTCCGTCCAACGTCTGCTCGACGAGATGGTCGGCGCGACGGCGTTGATGCTGGTCGGGTCGGCCGTGTGCCGCATCGATGGCCCGGTCATCATCGTGCTCGAAGCAATCGAGCGGCTGCCGCTTATGCTCCGCGTGGCCGAGCGCGTCGCGTCACAGACCAAAGCACCGATCGTTGTGGCCCTGGCGCCTGAAGCCGGAATGAGTGTCACCGAAATGGAGGACCACGTACGGCTGCTGTTGGCCGAACGAACCGACGTCGAATTGACATCCCTCGCCCGCGCCTACGGACATACAGGCGCTCTGCTCGAAGGACTTCGGCGTCGCGCGCCAGGATTTCTGATCGGCCGTGCCGGCGGCGTCTTGTTGCCGGCCGATGCAGGCTGGGCCGATGTGTCGCGAACGCTCGAGTGCCCGCTGTTCGTCATGCTTTGACGGCGGCTATCGGTCGAGCGCGATGACCGCGTCGCCTTTCAAGGCGACCGCACCGCTCGATGTCTTGGCGGTGAGTTCGAGTTTTGCGCGTTTTTCGCCGTTCGCTTCAAAAACGTCGGTGACAGTTCCGGTGCATGTCACCTGTTCGCCCACGCGCACGATAGATTGGAACCGGACGCCGAACGAGCGGATGGCCGACTGCGGCACATATCCGAGCAAGGCTCTCGACAGGTGCGCCATGTTCAGCATGCCGTGGGCGAACACGTCGGATTCCCCGGCTGCCTTGGCGTAGTCGATATCGATGTGCATGGGGTTGTGATCGCCCGACGCCCCTGCATAGAGCGCGAGCGAGGTGCGCGTAATCGGCGCACTCGTGAACGTCGGCATGGCG
>JANOAW010000118.1:0-8943 GCA_031411355.1 Hyphomicrobiaceae bacterium
CACCACGTGCTCGCCTATGTCGAGATGTTCGCCCGCGACCGCGGCCGCTTGCAAGATGCCAGAAAACGCATGAATCAATGCCCTCTCGGCGCGGCGGCGCTCGCGGGCACGTCGTTTCCCATCGATCGGCACGCCACTGCAGCCCAGCTCGGCTTTGATCGGCCGACCGACAATTCGCTCGACACGGTTGCCGATCGCGACTTCGCACTCGAATTGCTGGCGGCCATGTCGATTTCGGCCATGCACATTTCACGACTTGCCGAAGAGATCGTCATCTGGATGACGCCCCAGTTCGGCTTCGTGACCCTGACCGACCAATGGACGACAGGCTCGTCGATCATGCCCCAGAAGCGCAATCCCGACGCCGCTGAATTGTGCCGCGCCAAGGTCGCTCGCATTGCCGCCGCCTTCCAGAGTTTGCTGGTCGTGATGAAAGGTCTGCCGCTGACGTATTCAAAAGATATGCAGGAAGACAAAGAAATGACCTTCGATGCCATCCGCAATTTCAATGTCGCGGCCGCGGCCATGAACGGCATGTTGGAAGATATCGAGCCGGTGCATGCGACGATGAAAGCGGCTGCCGGTGGAGGTTTCTCGACGGCGACAGATCTCGCCGATTGGTTGGTGCGCACCTTGAAGATGCCGTTTCGGGACGCGCACCACATCACGGGATCGATCGTCAAGGCCGCCGAAAAACAGGGCGTCGGCCTTGAGCAGCTATCTCTCGCAGCCATGCAGGATTTCGAGCCGCGCATCACGTCCGATGTGTTTTCGGTCCTCAGCGTCGAGAATTCGGTCAAGAGCCGGGTCAGTCATGGGGGAACCGCGCCACAGAACGTGCGCAAAATGGCGACCGATTGGCTCAGCCGACTGGAAAAGGACGCGAAGCCGCGCTAGTCTGCTTTTGAGTGCACGATTTGTTCTCTCAGGTCGCGCCGCGTCGAGGTGAAGCTGTGTCCTACAAGATCGCCGTTGTTTTGGTTGTGACGGCCTCGGGTCTGGCCGGCTGTGGTGTTCGTGGCGCGCTCGACGCACCTCAGGCCGCAAGCGGTGGCACGCCTCAAACGGCTCAGGCCGAGAGCGGTCAGGGTAAAAAGGCCGGCGACGCACCAAAGCCCCACCAAGGCTTCATCTTGGACAAGCTCATCCAATAACGCCGAGACTCCGCTGGCCCCTGTTTTCTTGGCGACCCGCCCTGACGCGTAATTCCGGTCGCGTCACAACGGTCAGTTCAGCGTTTTTAATGCCGCCGCCTCGTACCGCACAAATTCGGTCGTGCGCCCCTCGCGAAGCTTCACAGCCCACGTTGGATCGGTGATCAGCGCGCGTCCAACGGCGACCAGATCGATGCCGTCGCGCTCGACCATCTCGACCAACCGGTCGAGATTGCCGGTCGCAGCTATCGCATCTGGCTTGCCAAAGCCCGTGATGAAATCCGTGTCCAGCCCGATCGACCCGACGGTGATGACAGGTCGGCCGATCAGCTTTTTGGTCCAGCCGGCGAGATTCATGGGCGAGGACTCGAACTCGGGCTCCCAGAACCGCCGTGTCGAACAGTGGAAAATATCCACACCCGCATCAGCGAGCGGCGTCAGGAACGCCTCCAATTCAGCCGGTGTCGGCGCCAAGCGCGCAGCATAATCCTGCTGTTTCCATTGTGAGAAGCGCAACAAGATCGGGAAATCGACCGATGTTGCGGCCCGGCACGCTTTGATCACATCGGCTGCAAATCGCGTGCGTTGCGTGGGTGTACCGCCATACTGGTCGGCGCGAATGTTGGTTGTCGCCCAGAAGAACTGGTCGATCAAATAGCCATGTGCGCCGTGGATCTCGATGCCATCGAAGCCGAGGCGCTGGGCGTGCGCCGCGGAAACAGCGTACCCCGCGATCACGTCGGCGATGTCACGGTCCGTCATGGGTTCAACGACTTTTTTGCCGGGTTTTGTGATCCCCGATGGCGCGACTGGCAGCACGGCTGAATTGGGCTCGGAACCGACCCGTCGCAAAATTCCCGTGTGCCAGAGTTGCGGCATGATTTTTCCGCCGACACTGTGCACAGCGGCAAGAACGTTCGCCCATCCCGCCAGAGCGGCCTCGCCGTGGAAGTTCGGCACCTTCGGATCGCTCAGAGCCGCTGCATGCGCGATACCGACACCTTCGGTAATGATCAGGCCGACCTGATTTTCAGCGCGCCGCTTGTAATAGGCGACGACGTCGTCCCCTGGAACGCCATCCGGCGAGAAGGAGCGCGTCATCGGGGCCATGGCTATTCGATTGGCGAGCCGCAGAGATTTCAATGCGAACGGCTGAAACAGCACGTTTGAAGACATCGGCGGTGGCTCCCGAAACCAGTTCGACCAACTCATGACGCAAACACGGATGAGACACCAGCCGCGGACAAACTTTAGTCGTCGCCTTTGGCATCAGCATCCTTGAGGCGGCGCGCTTCTTGCCATTTGCGCAGGTTGTCGGCGACGGCGTTCTGCTGCTTGTTCAATCGTTCGGCGCCCGCAATCCCGGTCACGCGCTTCGGTGTCTCGACGCGCGGCGAACTCGATTTCACGACCGGCTCCGGATCGCCCGCGAGCCGGGCGACGTCGGACATGAAGCGTTCGTTGTCACCTTTGGCGAGATGGCCAGCGGCATCGCTCATGGCGTCGAGAACTGTCTCCAGCCAAGCTTGGTCGGCTTTGGCAAAATCGCCCAGCACCCAGTTGTGCACCAGATCCTTGTGGCCGGGATGTCCGATGCCGATACGCACCCGCACATAGTCGTTCGTACGATGCTGGGAAATCGACCTGAGCCCGTTGTGGCCTGCATTTCCCCCGCCGACTTTGACTCGGACTTTGCCAGGCGCCAGATCAAGTTCATCGTGCAGGACGACGATGTCGGCATCCTCGACCTTGAGAAACCGAGCGGCTTCCTGCACAGCGCGGCCACTGTCGTTCATGAATGTCTCGGGCATCAGCAAGTGCACCCGCTCTCGGCCGATGTGGCCTTCGCTCACTTTGCCCGAAAATTTGGACCGCCACGGCGAGAAGCCATGCCGCTGAGCCATCCGCCCGACGGCCATGAAGCCGACGCTGTGGCGGTGATGGGCATATTTTTGCCCGGGATTTCCAAGGCCGACGAACAGTTTCATGAGCTGTGAACTCGAATGACGTGACGGCCGTGCTCAACGGCTTCGCAGAGCCCTGGCAAAAGTGGCCGAAAACGGACTGGCGATGCGCATACTGCCGATCTCTCGTCCATCTTGAAGATCTTCCGACGCAAACAGTTTGCATTCCGCCGCAAGCGCGGACGCCACGAGCAAACTGTCCCACCAGCTCGTTTTCAGTTGATCTTGTACCACGAACGCCCGCTCCGTGGTGGCCGCATCCAACGGTGCGACCGCCCACGGCGCCAGCGTCCGGATGTAGGCACGAGCCTGTTCGGCTGGCATCAATTGACGTCTTTGCGTCAGCACACGGTAGGTTTCATTCAGGCTTTGCGGGCTCAGCGTCAGAGTACGGCTCCTGATTGCCTCCCTCAGCAAATCCGCCGACACCTGCCGCTTCTCCGGATCGGTTGGATCGAGCGCGTAAATCAGAATGTTGGTGTCGACGAAGAGCCGGGCGGTCATACAGGTCGTCTCGCTTGGGCAGGTCCACCGCGATCCCGGCAAAACCTGCGCCGCTCAGAAACACTTCCAACGCCGCGACTTGGTCCTTCCCGCGACCCATGCGCACTTCGAGCATTTCGGCGACGAAGGCCGACATGCTGAGATCGGCCTTGGCGGCTTCGACGCGCAACCAGTCCGCGATATCCTCGCGCAATGTCAAGGTGATATTTTTCATGTCACGCTCGCCGGCTGCCAAGTTATGACGCCAAATTAGTGTAACACGAAATTCGTGTCAAGTGTGAAGCCGTGAAAAGCCCCTGAAACACGCATGGCCCGGGATGATCCGGGCCACGCGCAATATATCGGACATACAATTGCGAATGTTACTTCTTCGCGGGTGCTTTGCCGGCGGGTGCGCCCTTGGCGGCGGCAGCGCCACCTTTGGCTGCAGGCGCAGCTGCTCCACCCTTCGCGGCGGGTGCTGCGGCGGCGCCAGCGGCTGGCGCAGCGCCGGCTGCGGCTGCATCCGGCGTTGCGGATGCGGCATCGGCCTTGTCATCATCTGCGACCGCGCCGGCGATTGTCGCCACGGTGAAGTCGCGGCCGATGATGGTGGTTTTCACGCCATCGGGCATCGTGGTCGCGGAAATGTGGATCGAGCGCCCGATTTCGAGGCCCGTCAGGTCGAACACGAACTCGGCCGGGATTTTGTCGGCGAGGCACGTGACTTCGACTTCATGACGCACGACGTTGAGCACGCCCCCGCGCTTCAAGCCCGGCGAGGCGACGTCGTTGATGAACTTTGTCGGCACCATGACGCGGATGCGGCCAGTCGGGCTGACGCGCTGAAAATCGACGTGAATGGGGTGGTCGCGGACCGGGTCGAGTTGCACGTCGCGCGGAATGACGCGGTGTTTGGTGCCGTCGACGTCGATGCTGAACAGCGTCGCCAGAAAGCGGCCCTTGGCAATCGTCTTCGACAGCTCACGTGCGTCGACCGAGATGCCCATCGGATCTTTACCGTCGCCATAAATGATGCCCGGCACTTTACCTTCCCGGCGGGCAAGTCGAGCCGACCCTGTGCCCGTCTTCAGACGTGCGGCGGCTTTGATCTCGGTGCTGTTCGACATAGGCGTCACTCCCAGGCAGGGCCCCACCGCGGCGGCACGATTGCCCCGCGTTCGAACCCGATTGCAGCTGCGTCGAGCTGGATGAACGGTGGCTGCCTTGATCCAAATCAACGCGATACGGTCGACCTTGACAGGATGAAGCAGTCGTTCTCGCGCCGTCCCTTAGCCCTCATGGCGGCTGAGAGCAACGCTCATCGTGCTCGCACGGAGTTTCAATCACGCAGCAGAACCAGCGCCACGACGCCAACGAATGGAATCGCCGCTGCATACAACACGTTCTGCATGTCGAAGCCGATGTCGAACATGCCTATCAATGCATGCATGTTGCCGCTGACATGCGCACCCACCAGTACGATGGCAGCGCAGACGATCAAAGCGCGCGTCATGTCGAGCATCTCCCGAGAGGCTGAAGCCCCGTGGAAGCCGTGCAAGCAAAAGCCATGCCTGTTTCAGGTCAATCGACGTCGATCACGATGTGGCCCTCCACGCGTTCGACGGCGAACGTCTCGGCCACAAGTTGGCCTGTCAGTGGACCTGCCGATAGATCTGACTGTAGGCGTCCGTCCGCACCGGCTTCGACTGACACCGGGTAGCTCTGCACGCGCATGCGCTTTGGATCACACTGTGACCGCCCCGTTCGAACGTCGAACTCCCACTGATGCCACGGGCAGCGCAGAATTTCTCCCGCACGCTCGTGTCGAAGGTCGCCGGGACCCGCGCTGGTAACCAAGCCGGTCAGCACGCCCTGCGAGAGGCTTCCGCCGCGGTGCGGGCATGTGTCGGTGATGGCGAACAGTTCGCCCTTGATGTTGAGGACCAGGATCGGTCGTCCGTCGATGACGATGCGCAGGCGGCGTCCGGACGGCAACTCGTCGGCGCGTGCAACCGTGTGTCGAGGCATGATCGGATTCCTGTGGTGGCGCTATTTTGCGATGAAAATCGTGTCTGCGTCGACGGAAACCGCTTTGCACCTCGTTAGTGTGTCCAAGACGGCCGCAAGACTCAGCGACGCGTGCCGAAAATGGAGACGTCTCATGCGCAGGAAGACGAAAGTCGTTGCCGCTGTTGTACTGGTCGGTTTAGCGGGCGCCATAGCCACGGTCGCCGCACAAGGCCACCGTGACTGGCGCAGCTACCGCTTTGACCGCGATGGCTTTCACGGCGGCGGCATGGGGCTTGGTGTCGGCCCCGGCACAGGCATGGGAGATGGCCAGGGCGGCGGTATGCAGGGCGCAGATATGGCCGGGCGTCGCGGCATGTTCGGTCGTGATTTGAGCAAAGACGAATTCGATGGCCGCCTGCGGGAGCGCTTCGCGCGGCTGGACAAGAACGGTGACAACGTTCTGGATGCCTCCGAGATCGAAGCCGCCATGTCTGACCAGATGCGGCGTCGTCGTTCAGGAGATGGCGCGGGCGGACCGGTGCCCAATACGCCGGCACTGGCAATGCTGCGCCGCCTCGGCGCCGACAAGGATGGTAAATTGACCCGCCAAGCCTTCCTCGATCGGATCAAAGCCCAATTCGCCGACGCCGATCTCGACAACGACGGCAGGATCACGGACGCAGATCTGCCGCCGATGCTCCGCGGTCGCGGCCTGATCACGACCGAAAATCTCAAAACCAGCCGTTTGCCGTTGTTCCGTTTTCTCGGCGATGTCGAGGCGCGCGACGGCGCTGTCACGTTCGACGCCGTATCAGCCTCCGCGACGCGACGCTTCGATCGCATGGACCGCAACAAGGACGGTGTGGTCGATCAGACCGATTTCGACGCCCTGCGCAAAGACATGACCGAGTATCAGATCAAGCGTTTCGTGCACCGCTACGGGGCGGACAAGGACGGCAAAGTGACGAAAGAGCAGTTTTTCGCCAAGGAGAGCCAGCGTTTCGCCGAGGCCGACATCAACGGCGATGGCGTCGTCGACCGCACGGAGAGCGGCGGCCGGCCGGGCTTTGGTCAACGCATGCGCGAGCGCTTCATGGGCCGGCCTCGTGGCCAGGACGGCGGACCCGAGCGTGGACCGATGTCTCCGCCTGTGCCCCCGAAGCAATGATCTCTCGCCATCACTCGGGCTCGACGCCATGCCAAGGACGAGGCACAACGACGTCACCAGCATCCGCTCGGCCGATATGGGCGCACGCGCCGATCTCGGTCTGACGTGGCGGCCGGCTCTTGCTCAAGGAAAGCCCGCGCGCGTGCCCGACGCCGAACATCGCCCAACAGCGCCGCCTGAAGAAGTGGCGTTGCTGGCCGCGAGTGCCACCGGTGATCAGGCGGCCTTTCGCACGCTGGTCGCAATGCATCTTGGCAGCGCCGTTTCGATTGCTCGCGGAATGCTCGGTGACGGCACCGAGGCAGAGGACATCGCGCAAGAAGCGTTTCTCCGCCTCTGGCGCAATGCCGCGACCTTGCAGTTGGGGCCATACGGATTGAAACCGTGGCTGCGCCGCGTGGTCTCGAACCTTGCTATTGATCGAATTCGCTCGGCACGAAACACGACCGTCACGGACGAGGTTCCGGAACAGCCGGTTCGGGCCGTCCAGAGCGATGCCATCGAGGCGGTCGAACTGAAATTGCGCGTCGGCGAAGCGTTGCAGGCCTTGCCCGCTCGACAACGGGCGGCTCTGGTTTTGTTTCACTTCGAAGACATGAGCCAGCTCGAAGTGGGTGAAGCCCTTGGTGTATCGGATGAGGCTGTCGAATCTCTCTTGGCGCGCGCTCGTCGCGGTCTGCGCGCGCTGCTCGCGGACGATTGGCGCACCTTGTTATCGGGTGCGCCGGATGATTGACGGGCAACGCCACCACCGAGACAGGATGGATTGCCGGTAAGGCGTTTTCCACCAAAGTCGACACCGGTTTGGTGTAGAAAATGCGACGAACAAAGACTTGAGACTGCCGAAATGGTCGGATCAGATCCGACGGGAGACGACAATGAGCGAACGGGAGCATGATACACTCGGTGGACGTGGCTTGGATGCCGAAATCACCGGCCGCCTCCTGGCTTTGGCCAAGCCGCCCGTCGATGCGGCACAGGAAGCGGCGCTGCTTGAACGCATCGTGTCAGCCGCAGCCCGCACGCCGCGATTGGCCGTGGTGACTCGGCCATCGCCCTCGACGGCAGCAACCCGACCGATCGCACGCGCGCCGACCACGGCTCGTGTCGCGGCGCGCCGCGATGTCTGGGCCGCAGTGGGCGTTCTCGCCGCGTCTTTGATCATCGGCTTTGTGACCGGCCAGACGGCGTTGCCACAGGCTACGGTGTTTCGAGTGGCCGAGGCGTCCGGCGTGACGTTGGTGTCCCAGGATGTCGCTGGATTGCTTGCGACGGCCGAACAGGAAGATGACGATTGATGACCGACACGATGACATCTGCGCCACGTCCGCGCTGGTCTTGGATGAAGTGGCTGCTCGTCGGCTCGCTCGCGCTCAACGTCTTGATCGTGGGCGTTGTCGTTGGAGCATTGGCCAGAGGCGGCCCCGGCGGCGGCCGCGGTTCGCCACAGAATCTCATCGGCTATGTCTCGAGCATGCCATCAGAGCGCCGCCAGCTCTTGTTGCAGCGAACATCCAATCTTCGACCGGAGTTGAAGGCGCTTCGCCAGCAAGCGCGGCTCGCCCATCGCGAGCGGGTCGCCGCGATCACCGCCGAGCCGTTCGATCGCAGCCGTTACATCGCCGCGCAAACGCGCCAGATCGAAACCGAGACGAAAATGCGCATGCTCATGCGCGACATCGTCGCCGACACTGCGGCCGCCATGAGCCTGGACGAGCGGCGCGCCTTTCTGCGCTGGCGCCCACCGTTCCGGGCGCCGGGTCCCGAAGAAGCCGACCTCGAGGCGCCAAAAAAGGTTGACTGACGAGCCATCACGACCGACCGCGCAAACCATCCCCCCTTTTTCCCGTCATGGCGAACGGGCATAGTCGTCCGGTTCGACGACGCCTGACCTCCAGGGAGATGCTTCAGATGACACGCTGGTTCCGCGCCACAGCCACCGCCTTTGCTGCCCTCGCACTGTCTGCTTCACTCGCCGATGCCCGTCCCATCAAGTGGGCTCGATCGGGCGACGCCTTGACCTTCGATCCTCACTCTCAGAACGAGGGCCCGACCAACACGCTGCTGTCGCAGGTCTACGAGACGTTGATCCAGCGCAACATCGATGGCTCCCTGCGCCCCCTGGTCGCCAGCGAATGGAAGATCACCTCGGACCCCAATG
>JANOAW010000119.1:0-2640 GCA_031411355.1 Hyphomicrobiaceae bacterium
ACCAGCGAGGCCGGTGTGGACCAGATCGGGAAGCACGGCCAGAGCCTCGCTCAATGTCGGATCCGGACTGTCCGGACCAAGCAGCGAACCGAGCCGCACGGCCAGCACGCCACGTTTACCCCCGAACCGTCCAAGTCCCCACTGCCGCAGGCGGGCCGCGCGCTGCACGGTCGCCGCCGGACCTTCTGCGGCGGAGACCGCGATGACGTGGCCGCGCACCACGACGGCGGCAGCTCCGGTGCCGAAACGGGCCAAGCGCGCCACTGTGTCGGCGGCCTTCTCGACGTCGGCGAGATCGCGACTTTTGGCGCGCCGCCCGGCGAGCGCGTGAATTGTGTGACTGGTGCTTTCACCGACAGGCGAGGCGAGCTCGGCGGTCACGCCGACGATGAACATGCCAAGCTGATCAGCGGCCCGCGCCATGTCTATGCGCTGCAGGCCGATGGCGGAGCCGGCGACGACGGCGACACCGCGAATGCCGGCTGCATGCGCGCGCTCGATCGTCTGCAATCCAATGGTCGGCAGATCGACGCGACGCTCCTGCCGCGGTTTGGGCGCCTTGAGCAGAACCGCACGACCGCGGGAGACCTGCAGTGCCTTGAGGCGACCGAGCATGCGGTCGGTCCCCTCGACCCCTTCTATAGCAAGCACGCGACCGTCTTCGATGACGATGGCTTGGCCGACATCAAGCCCACCCAGCGCAGCCAGCACCTCCCGGCCGCGTGCGATGTCGGCCGTCGCCGCGACGTCGACCGGGTGCTTGCCGAGTAAACCAGCGCCGATGAGCACGTCAGGCGCGACGTCCTGCACGCCGACCACCGTCAACCCCTCGCGTTCGAAGATGCGGATGGCGCGCGTCAACAGCGCATCGTCACCGCCGGCCGTGATCAGACCGAGCACCTGCGCCAGAACGCGAACCAAGCCGAAGTCCGGCCGCAACTGGGTCAGATCAGGTCGCGTCACGGCGCCCGCGATCACCATCACCCCGCTCTCGCCTTTCGGCGCCTTCAACGCCGTGAACATTCTCGACGCCTGACCAAGGTTGACCCACGTGTGCGGATAGCGCTCGATACGTGCGTCGGCAGCATTGCGGATCGCGACCATATGCACCGTCCCGCCGCGCTCCACCACGTCGGCTGCAATCTGCAACGGCAGATCACCGCCCCCAGCGAGGATTGCGACGTGTTGCGGGTAGCCGGTGATCGCTCGGGCCAAAGTCGTCTCCGTCAGCAGCGAACCTTGTCCGTGTCGGTTCGCGTGGTCTATAGGCCATGTCATGCGGAGAGGCACGATGCGACGCCCAGGTGTTTCGAGGCGCGTGGCACTGGCGGGGCTCGGCGCTGCCGCCGTGTCGTGCTCAAGTGCATTGGGCCCAAGCGCAGCCCAACGCCCGCTCTGGCGCGATATCGCCATCATGGCCGCCCCGCTGCCGCGCTTTTCCAAGTCTGCAGCCGACACGCGTTTCGGCACAGTGACATTTCTCGGCGGGCTCGTATTGACCTCGGCCGATCGTGATTTCGGCGGCCTGTCGGGTCTTGCGATGGAGCCGGATGGCCGCTCGTTCATCGCGGTGTCGGACGAAGGCACTTGGCTCACCGCGCGCCTGACGCTTGACGGCGCCCGCCCAACCGCTATCGAGGCCGCCCGCATCGGCTCGATCGTCGGCGCAGACGGCGCACCTTACGGGCGCAAGCGCGACAAGGATTGCGAGGCGGTTGCCCTTCTCGACGGCGGGCTTGAAAGCGGGACGCTTCTGATGGCGTTCGAGCGCAATCATCGCATCGAGCGTTTTCCTGTGCGCGAACGCATCGTCCAGGCGGCGGCAGGGGCGTTGGCCATGCCACGCGATGCGGCGCGCATGGATGCCAACAAAGGCCTCGAAGCCATGACCGTATTGGTCGGCGGGCCGCACGCCGGCCGCGTCGTCGCTTTTGCCGAACGTTTGCCGGATGTCGACGGCAATCATACCGGCTGGCTCTGGATCGATGGCGTGCCGCAACGCATCGGTGTCGATGCTGTCGGTGGTTTCGACATCACGGATGCGGCCGCATTGCCGGACGGGTCTCTGTTGCTCTTGGAACGTCGATTTCGGTGGACGGAAGGCGTCAAGATGCAGCTGCGCCTGATCGCAGCGTCGCAGATTGAGCCGGGCCGCGTTGCCATCGGTCGCATGCTGCTGACGGCTGACGACCGCCACGAGATCGACAATATGGAAGGCCTGTCCGCGCATCGTAATGCCGACGGAACCACGATTTTGACGCTGATTTCCGACGACAACTTCAATCGGGTACTCCAGCGCACAGTCTTGCTGCGCTTCGCCCTCGACGCGTGACGAGGCCAACCGTCAGCCGCCCGTGACGCTCATGTGCCGGCCGACCGCGGGTTTCTTCGAGCGGCGGTCGATGATGAAATCGTGGCCTTTGGGCTTGCGCAGGATCGCGTCGTCGATGGCCTTGCCCAGCTGGACGTCGTCGGCGGTGGTGCGCATGACCGTGCGCAGATCGGCCGCGTCGTCCTGGCCAAGGCACATATAGAGCGTCCCGGTGCACGTCAGGCGGACCCGATTGCAGCTCTCACAAAAATTGTGCGTCATCGGCGTGATGAAGCCGAGCCGCCCGCCCGTCTCTTCGACGCGCACAT
>JANOAW010000120.1:0-1805 GCA_031411355.1 Hyphomicrobiaceae bacterium
CGAAGCTGTCGCGCGTCCTGGCGATGAGTGGCGCGAGCCGTTTCAGGGACATGAGGAATGGAGCGGCCCGATCGGTATCCATCTCAATTTTGCCTTTGAGGACGAAGTGCAAGTGTCACGGATGATTGGCGACAGAGGCAAACTCAATCCATTTTCGAATGATCCATGGCCGGTGCCGCGGCTTTTGGCGGCACATCCACGTTCGGCGCTTGCGCTACGGCATAGACGGCGGTCGAGGCGACGAGCGCCAGGGCGAGACTGGACGAGAGGGCGTAGGTCATTTTGGGCTCCGAGCACGTTTCAAGTCAGATCGCGTTTCAAGTCAGTGAGGCTAAATCACATGGCGTGGCCAGATGTTCCACAGCCGCCATCAAAACCAGGGCGCCTGTTTCGGCATCGTCGGCCGTCATGATCTCTCGAGGGTCGTGACTGATGCCACCATTGCCACAGCGGACGAACAGCATCGCAACCGGGCAGATGTCAGCCATCGCCATGGCATCGTGTCCGGCGCCGGACGGCAGCCGGAAGATGTCTATGCCGTGCCGGGCGACGCCCGCCGCGAGCGCTGCCATCAAACTCGGATCGCAGGCGACGGCCGCGGCATCGTGAGTCTGGCGCAGCGTCGGTTCGATCTGTCGACGACGGCAGATGTCGAGTAGAGTGGCCTGGAGATCGCTGACCGCGGACAATCGCCTGTCGTCGCGATCGGCGCGCACGTCGAGCGACAGCTCGACGATGCCGGGAACGACGTTGGCTGCGCCGCCAGGTATGGAGATGATCCCGACCGTTCCAACGAGCCCCGGTTCGCGCGCGCATCGTGCCTCGACGGCCAGGATGAATTCGGCCGCAGCCACCGCCGCGTCCCGCCGTAGCGCCATCGGAACCGTGCCGGCATGGCCTGCCTCGCCGGCGAGCGTGATCATGAACCTGGTCGCACCGGCGATCGATGAGACGATGCCGACCGGCAGGTTTTTCGACGTCAGTACCGGCCCTTGCTCGATATGCAATTCGATGTAACCGCGCACTTGTCCGCGGCGGCGGGCGACGTCTTTGAGGCGCGCGGGGTCGCAGCCGAACGCAGACAACGCTGCGCGCATGTCGACACCATCGGCATCGATCAGATCGAGCACGACAGGGTCGAGTGTACCGGCCAGGGCGCGCGATCCGATCAGCGTCGACTTGAACCGGACGCCCTCTTCATCACCGAAGGCGACGATCTCGATCGGGAACGGGAGCCGTCGATTTTGCCGGTGCAACGTTTCGACCACGGCGAGGGCCGCGACGATGCCGTAAGGGCCGTCGTAGCGCCCGGCATTGCGCACGGTGTCGTAATGCGACCCGAGCATCAGCGACGGCGCATCGCGTGCGGTCCCGGCGTAGCGACCGACGACGTTGCCTGCGTCATCGAAGCCAGCGGTCATGCCGCTCGCCATCATCCAGGCAATCAACTGCTCGCCCGCCTGCCGCAGGGTCGGCGTCAGAAATGTGCGGGTCAGACCCGCGCCCGGGGTTTCCGTGAACGTGGCAAGCGTATCCAGGCGTGCCATCATTTCGCGCCCGATCGGCGTCACACTACGTGTCGACATGCTTGTCTCTTTCGATAGCTGTCTGGCGTCCGCGTCCCGTGTGCCGGCCCCTCTTGCATCGACACGAGAACGACCGGCATGACGCATTCGATCGTCGCCGCCCCGTTGACAGGGAAACACATGCTGCGCCCTCTCTTGCTCGCGTGCCTGGTATTCGTCTCGCCAGCGCTCGCCCAGCCCAAATCGCCGCCGCCAAGCCGCGAGGTGATGCAGTTTTCG
>JANOAW010000121.1:0-2870 GCA_031411355.1 Hyphomicrobiaceae bacterium
GTCCCCGGTCGCGATCCGTCGACGGCGCTGCCGAGGGCTTATGTGGCATGGGACGATGTCGCGGCCGAATTGCCGCTGCTGACCATGCGGCATCGAACGCATCGCGTGCTCGCAGCCTTGCCACTCCTGGATGCGGTCGACCTGACCGATATCGACCAGCAGCGGCGCGCCTTTCTCTTGTTGACGGCGTTCGCCAACACCTGGCTGGTCGGAACCAACGCGACGACCACCATCCCGGCCTGCATCTCGGTGCCTTTGATCGCGCTTGCCCGCGTGCTCGGACGCATGCCGATCACGCATCACGCTACCATCGTGCTGGACAACTGGCGACGGCTCGACCCGACTCGACCGCTTGCCATGGACAACGTTGATACGCTGATCTCGTTTCGCGGCAGCATCGACGAGAAATGGTTCTTTCTCTCGACCCTCGGCGCAGAGCTCGCCGGCGCACCGGTCTTGCCGCGCCTGCTCGACGCCGTGCACGCAGCCGAGCTCCATGATCACGAGGCATTGAGCCATGCTCTCGGCATCATCGCCGAATGTATCGCCGCCACCACGACCGCATTCCTGTCCGTGCGCGAGAGTTGCGACCCCTATATTTTCTACACGCATGTGCGCCCGTATCTGGCGAGCTGGCCCGCACCAGGCGTGACGTACGAAGGCACCGGCGTCGGCCCAATTGTCTATAACGGCGGTAGCGCTGCACAATCGGCCCTGCTGCAGGCGATCGACGCCGCCCTCGGCATCGCCCACGATCACGACCTGACCCGCAGTTTCTTGATGTCCATGCGGGCCTACATGCCCCCCCGCCACCGGGCATTCATTGAAGACATCGCCCGCTTGTCGACAGTGCGCTCGTTTGTCCGGGCAGCTAACGATGCGTCCCTCATCGCGGCCTACGACGCCTGCATCGCAGCCATGGACGAACTGCGCCGCAAACATTTGGGCCTCGTCACGGAATACATCTCGCGCCAGATGCTACCCGCTGCATCCGCAATCGGCACCGGCGGCACCAGTTTCGACGATTTCCTGCGCCGTTCCCGCATCGAAACGGTCACATCCAAACTCGCGAAATCGTAGCCGACGGCGTAACCCGCGTGACCGCCTCTTCTCGTCAATGGCCCGTGCATGGCGGGTGTCGTACATGGCGGGTGGTCATGCCCGGGCAACGCTGCTAAGGGCCGCCCTCGCAAATCGTTTTCGAACTGTCGACCCGCGAAAGGCGCGATCAAATGGCCACTCCCGACAACACCCTCGTCATCGAAACCACCAAGGGCAAGATCACCATCGAACTGCGCCCCGACCTCGCCCCCAAACACGTTGAGCGCATCAAAACACTCGCCAAGGAAGGCTTTTACGACGGCATCAAGTTTCACCGCGTGATCGCCGGCTTCATGGCCCAGACCGGCTGTCCGCAGAGCCAGGGCACGGGAAAGTCGAGCTATCCGAATTTGAAGGCCGAGTTCAACGCCGAGCCACACGTCCGCGGCGTTTGCTCCATGGCACGCTCGAGCATGCCCGACAGCGCCAACAGCCAGTTCTTCATCTGCCTCGACGACTCCCGTTTCCTCGACAAACAATACACTGTCTGGGGCAAGGTCACCGAGGGCATGGACGCCGTCGACAAGCTCGCCAAGGGTGAACCCCCGTCGAGCCCCGATGCCATGACCAAAGTGTATCTGCCAGCCGATCGCGGCTGAAGCGGTCGACGTTTCACAGCCAAAGCGAAGCGACGTGGACCTCAGCCACGTCGCGCTCGGCGGCTATGCGATTTTGTGTATGATTAAATGAAATGGCTTGACGAGATGCATTTATGTATCGCTAATTAGTTGTCCCCATACTGGCCATTGTGGCGTACGTGGGGCGATCAAGCCGCTCGGCGCGGCGAGGGTTCGGCCATGAGCCTGGAGCAGTTCCAGTTACTCGCGTTCGCAGCGGGATTTGGTGCAGTTTCTGAGGATGCGATCGACATTGAGCGCACTGCCCCTCTCGACGACGTGATCTTGTCAGCGCGCACCGGCCGTGAGTTCGGCCGCAACGTTCCTGATGCACCAGCTCCACGCTCCGTCTCGACCGATCGCACGCGAGCACTGACCGTCGTTGCCCCATTGTGGCGCACACCCGCGACGGCGCCGGTATCGAATTCGTGGTCACAACATCTGGCCTCCGTTGCGCGCAGCATGTCGGCCTATCTCCCGGGTCGCGGTGTCCCCGCCTGATCGCCGTCGTGATCAGCCGCGTCGATCTGCATGTCGCTGTCGGCGTTGACATGGCGTGCCGGCCACGCTCCATGACGCGATGTCACCGACTCTAGACCCAGCCGAAATTCGGCGCTTCGACGCCTTGGCAGCGCAATGGTGGGACCCCAACGGCCCCATGCGCGCCCTGCATCGGCTCGGGCCGGCGCGCATGCAATTCATCAGAGACACTGCGCTCCGTCATTTCGACATCGCGGCCCGCGGATTGCGCCCGCTCGACGGCTTGTCGGCACTCGACATCGGTTGCGGCGCGGGCCTGGTCGCTGAGCCGCTGTCTCGCCTCGGCGCCGAGGTGACGGCAATCGACCCGGCAGACGAAAGCATTCGCGTTGCGATCGAACATGCCGAGGCCCAAGGCCTGTCCATCACCTATCGCGCCGCACGCGCCGAAGATCTCGTGGTTGAACAGCGCACATTCGATCTCGTCACCTGCCTTGAAGTGATCGAGCACATTCCCGATCCGGACACGTTCCTCGCCGTAGCCGGGAAACTTGTCCGACCCGGTGGCTTGATCATCGTGTCGACCCTCAATCGCACCCTCAAGTCTTATGCGCTCGGCATTATCGCCGCCGAATACATTCTACGCTGGGCTCCAATCGGCGCACACCAGTG
>JANOAW010000122.1:0-2085 GCA_031411355.1 Hyphomicrobiaceae bacterium
GCGCGACGAGCGGTTAGCGACGCTGCGGACCAGCTTCGACGACGCCACGGAGACACTGACGGTGCTGCGCGACGGCCGCCAAGTGGCGCGCGGCAAACTCGATACGCCCATCGGCCGGCAGATGATCGAGCAGTTTTTTGCGGCCTTCATGACGTCGGAATTGCGCGGCGCTCCCCGTGTCGTCACGGCCTCGGGCCATAGCTTTTCCGACGTCGCCGCCAAATGCGTGCATATCGTCAACCTCGCCACCGTACGCGATCTCGAGCGCGTCGCCGGTCGGCCAATCGATCCACTGCGCTTTCGCGCCAATCTCTATCTCGACGGCCTCCCCGCATGGGCCGAATTCGGCTGGCTCGACAAGACAGTGTCCATCGGCGCCGCTCGCCTCGACGTCTTCACCCGCACGCAACGGTGCGACGCGACCAACGTCGACCCGCAAACCGCAGCCCGCGACATGGCGATCCCAGCCTTACTTTCACGTACCTGGGGCCATACCGATGTCGGCATCTACGCTCGCATCTCTCACGGCGGTCGCATCGCAACCGGTGACACGATCTCGGTCGTCACGTCGGCCTAGAAGCGGATCGGCTGCGCCGCTGTCGCCGTCAGCGCGTTGATCGAACGCATATAGGGCACACTCTCATTCAGCAGCCGGCCCGTCGTTGCAGTAATGTCGGGATACGCCTGCATCGCGTCCCACCAGATCGCGCGACCGGCCAGATAGCCGTTGGCGCCGGCACGATAGGCATACGTGAGCACGTTGGCAAAATCAGTCGCGGACGCGCCGGCCGACAACATGACCCACGGCCGGCCGCACGCCGCACCGAGATCGTCGAACAATTTTTGTGCGGCCACGACGTCGGCACCACCACGCTCCGCGTCCGGCAAGGCCTTTGCCGGCAGCGGGCTTTCGAGCTTGAAGATGTCGACACCGTATTCGGGGCCAGCGAAACGGCGGACACTGTCGATCACCATCTGCGGATGCTTCTCGGGGTCTTCCGCATAGCCGACATCGCCACCGAGCGGATAAAGCAGGAACTCCAACAGAAAGCAGATGTCGTTACGTCGGCAATCCTCGCCGATCTTGCGGATGAACCGCTCTTGATGTGCCATCACCTCGGCCGACGCGTCGGGCCGATACCACGCCAGGACTTTGACGCCGTCTGCCCCGAAACGCTTGATATGGTCGACCGACCAGTCCGCGATTTCGGCCGAATACCGGCCGCCCGGCGTATCCTTGAACGCGTGATCTTCGAGCGTCAGCAACAGGCCTTGTCGCGGCGACACATGTCCGATGCCGCGCCCATACGCCCAGATCGGATCGAGCAAGACGGCCGTCGCCTCACCTGAGAGATGTTCGACGATCAACTCTTTCACCTGCGCGACATCGTCAAAACGCGGCTCCGGTTCGCCGCGTCGGCTTTTCACCAGGTTCATGATCGGGGGCCGCTGGTCGGCAGCCAGCATGGCGAAACGTCCGTCCGACCCGGCCATGCGTCGCATGCCCCAGGCTTTACCGGGCGTCAGAGCCGCGCGTCCGTTGGTCGATGTCATCGCAGCTGCCTGTTCAGGTCCTGATGCGGGCACGCCATGCGCCGCCGACGTTCCGCCTATCACCCAAATCGTGACAGCGCCAATTCTTGACAGCCAACTCGACCGGCCGCTACGAGGCGGCTCCTGGGGCCGTAGCTCAGATGGGAGAGCGCTGCAATCGCACTGCAGAGGTCAGGGGTTCGATCCCCCTCGGCTCCACCACGATACCGCAATTGACGCGCACGACCACAAAAACCCGGAGCAACATCTCCGGGTCTTCGCAGATTGCCGATATGGCGCGCCGGTAGCGTCAGCCGCGGCGCGTGCGCACGATGCGCGGCAGATCATCTTCGGTTGTCGACGGTGCCGCCTGGCCCCTCGAGTCGGCGCTGTACTGGCGACCCTCTTCCAACGACCACCACCGCGTACCACCGGCAGCCTCTTTACCAGCCTGAGGACCGCCCGGGACCTGCGAAGCGGCCGGGCCTTGCAAACCAGCCTGAGCCCCGCCGGCCTGCGCATAGGCTGCCGGCGGCGCAATCTGCCGCTGCG
>JANOAW010000123.1:0-4977 GCA_031411355.1 Hyphomicrobiaceae bacterium
ATCGAAGGCGATCGCACCGACGGGCGAATATCGGCGCAGATCATATTTATACGGTTCATAATTGCCGTGCCAGGCGACGACATCCAACGGCGAATGCCCAAGCGTCGTTTGCCACAGCGACCCGCACCATTTGACAAGCAATCTGGTCGGCAGTTCGCGATCCTCGTAGGCGGCGACAGGGGTCAGAAAATCACGTGCGTTGGCGAGACAGTTGGCGCCGATCGGGCCGCGCTCGGGCAGCGTGAAGGCGCCGCCGTAGTTTTCGGAGACATACCCGCGGGCCCGGCCGTCGAGCAGGTCGACTGCGAATTTCACGCCGCGCGGCACGACGACAATTTCGGCCGGCTCGGCGTCGATGATGCCAAATTCAGTGCGAAAGCGCAGTCGGCCCTCCTGCAGGACGATGAGCAATTCGCCATCGGCGTTCCAGAACACCTCGTCGGTCATCGAGCGGGTGGCGTGGTAGATGTGCGCCGCCATGCCGGCTTGCGTGCCGGCGTCGCCGCATGTGGTCATGGTGACCATGCCTTCGACGAAGGACGTCGGCGCCGTGGGATACGGCAAAGGCGACCAGCGCATCTGCGTGATCGGCACTTCAATCTCGACCAGCGGCGCCGTGCGCCATCCGCGGGCGTCGGTCTTTTCAAAGCGCCCCGAATGCAGCACCGATGGGCGAATGCGATACAGCCACGAGCGCTCGTTGGTGGCGCGTGGCGCGGTGAAAGGCGATCCCGACAATTGCTCGGCATAAAGTCCGTAAGCGGCACGCTGCGGGCTGTTGCGACCGACCGGCAATGCGCCGGGCAAGGCCTCGGTCTCGAAGCTGTTGCCGAAGCCGGACTGATAGGCCACGGCCGCGCCGATCGCCGAAGGGGTCTGGGCGTGCTGCATCTGGTTGGCCTGCACGCTCGTGTGCGGACTCGCATCCTGGGCCATGTGCAACGCTCCGGCTTGTCGAACGATGACGACAGGATAGGTTCGATCGAAACTAAAACAACACCCTGAGGATTGGCTTTACTCAGCCCGGAATGGCTCGACGCCGGTCGGCTCGCCGGTGCGGCCGAGGGTCAACTTTTCAACTTTGGCTTCGGCTTGTTTGAGCAGGCGATCGCAATGATCGCGCAGGCTTTCGCCGCGTTCGTAAATGGCGATACTCTCCTCCAGATCGACGTCGCCGCGTTCAAGGCGCCCGACGATGTGCTCAAGCTCCTTCAAGGCACGTTCGAATGCCATCTCCTTGATGTCGGCATGGCGTTGCGCGCGCGTCTGCGGGTTCGGCGGTGTGGCGGGACTTGAACCAGTGGAGCCTGAACCAGTGGAGCCTGGGGTCACAGTCATGGTCGCCTCCTCGGCGTCAACAGATCGCCCGTCACGCGTCCATCAGGGCTTTGACATGCACGCCGACGGACCGGGCAAGGGCTGAGAGGTTGTAGCCGCCTTCCAACATGGACACGAGGCGACCGCCAGCCTGTTTGGCTGCGATATCAACCAGTTTTTCAGTCGCCCAGGCGAAATCAGCCTCTTTTAGGCGCAGGTTGGCCAGCGGATCGTCTTCGTGGGCGTCGAAGCCGGCTGAAATGAAGACGATGTCGGGGTGGAATGCCATCAGCTTCGGCAGCACGCGACTTTGAAAGGCGTCGCGGAACTGGCTACCGGCATCGCCTGGGCGCAGCGGCGCGTTGACAATGTTGTCAGCCGCACCCGTCTCGATAAGCGCGCCGGTGCCGGGGTAAAGCGGCATCTGATGGGTCGAGGCGAAGAATAAATCCTTGTCGCGCCAGAAGATGTCCTGTGTGCCGTTGCCGTGGTGGACGTCGAAATCGACGACGGCGATGCGCTCGGCTCCATATTTCTGGCGCGCATACAGGCCGGCGATGGCAATATTGGAAAACAGGCAGAACCCCATGGCGCGGTCGGCTTCGGCATGGTGGCCGGGGGGGCGCACTTGGCAGAATGCGTTGCTCGATCGACCCGCCATGACTTCATCGACGGCGAGCAGACCGGCGCCGACAGCGCGGACGGCCGCCTCCCACGATCCGCCCGACATCACGGTATCGGCATCGATATGCTCGGGCGCGGCGCCCAGCGGGGGACGATTGGCTTTGACATGATCGAGATGCTGCTTGGGATGGGCAAGCAGAATCGCGTCCTCGATATCGGCCCGCAAGGGCGCTTCAACCCGCGTCAGCCCCGTGAACAGATCGTGCGTCAGGACCTTGTCGATGGCCCGCATGCGGTCCGGCCGTTCGGGGTGTCCTGGTCCGGTATCATGCTCGGTGAAGCATGGATGGGTCACGAGAAGTGTCGACATCGGCGAAGATCCTGCGGTGTCATCTCGACCTGCCACAGTCGCCGCCGAGGGGGAAGTGGGAGATCGCCGTCGTGCAACGGTCGTCACCAGTCAGATGGCTCGGGAATAGCTTGGAGGTGGCTGCGAATTCCGGCATGGTCGCCCGCGACCGCAAACGTGAAAGCCGAACCTCATGCGCCTCAAGTTCCACACGCTCGACGTCTTCACGGAGAGCCGCTTCGCCGGCAATCCGCTGGCTGTGGTGCATGACGCCGATGACTTGACTGACGTGCAAATGCAGACCATCGCACGCGAATTCGCGCTGTCGGAGACGGTGTTCCTGCTCAAGTGCGAGCGGCCGGCGCACACCGCTCGCATGCGCATTTTCACACCGGCGACGGAACTGCCGTTCGCGGGCCATCCGACCGTTGGGGCTGCGACCTTGCTCGCTGAGCTGCGCACCCCCACCAGCAACGGCGAAGGCGATACGCTGGTGGTTCTGGAGCTGAAAGTCGGAACTGTGCGCATCGGCGTGCGTCAACGGCCGGGCAAGCCGCCGTTCGCCGAATTCGACCTGCCCAAGCTGCCGGAGAAGGGCTTGGCGCCGCCACCGGTCGAAAGGCTCGCGGCGTCGCTCGGGCTGATCCCGTCCGAAATCGGGTTCGAGAACCACAAGCCGAGCATCTATACAGCTGGTGTGCCGTTCGTCTTCGTGCCGGTATCCAATCGCACCGCCATGGCGCGCGCGACCGTGGTTGCCCAACACTTCAGTCAGGTGTTCGCGGCGCCGATGCCAGGCGGGGCGTTCGTTTACACACGCGATTGCGTGCACAACACCTCGGCCTTTCATGCGCGCATGTTCTGGCCCTCGGCAGGCGTCATCGAAGACCCGGCGACCGGCGGCGCCGCGGCGGCATTTGCGGGCGTCGTGCATCAATTCGACACGCCGCGTGACGGGCACCACCGCAAGATCATCGAACAGGGCTTTGAAATGGGGCGGCCCAGCCTGATCACACTCTCGATCGAGATCGAGCAAGGACGCTTGAAGCTCGCGCGGATCGGCGGTAGCGCCGTGCGTGTGAGCGAGGGCACGCTGGAGGTCTGACATTTCCGGAATGCCACAGCCACGCCGTCACTTCGATACGCCGTCACTTCGACACGACCGAGCCAAAGCATGTCCGACATCGTCTGCATTTCGCCGATCGACGGCACCATCGCTGCCAAACGATCGACCGCGTCTGCGCATGAGGTCGAGGCCGCCGTATCGCGCGCGCGTGCCGCCCAACGGGCTTGGGCGCGCGTTGCCATATCCGAGCGCTGCGCAATCGTCATGAAGGCGATTGCCGCCATGGCCGCGATGAATGGGGACATCGTACCAGAACTGGCGCGCCAGATGGGCCGGCCGGTGCGCTACGGTGGGGAATTGCGCTCGATGACGGAGCGCGTCGAGCACATGATCGCCATCGCAGACAGTGCGCTCGCGCCCGTGCTGCCATCGGCCAAAGACGGCTTCGTGCGCCGCATCGAGCGGACGCCACTCGGCCTCGTGCTCGTGGTTGCGCCGTGGAACTATCCGTATCTGACGGCCGTCAACACCATCGTTCCCGGCCTGATCGCGGGCAATGCTGTCATTCTGAAGGCCGCCTCGCAGACGATCCTGACCGGCGAGCGTTTCCAGCGGGCATTCGATACCGCTAAATTGCCGATGGGATTGTTTCAAAACCTGGTCCTTTCCCATGACGATACGGCGCGACTGATCGCCGGCCGACATGTCGACCACGTCGCCTTCACCGGCAGTGTCGCGGGTGGGCGCGCCATCGAACGGGCGGCCGCTGGAACGTTCACATCCCTCGGCCTCGAACTCGGTGGCAAGGACCCGGCTTACGTGCGGGCCGATGCGAAACTCGATCATGCCATTGAAAACATCGTCGATGGTGCCTTTTTCAATTCCGGCCAGAGCTGCTGCGGTATCGAACGTGTGTACGTGCATGCGTCGGTATATGATCGTTTTGTCGAGGGGGCCGTGGCGGCAACCAGATCCTATGTCCTGGACGACCCCTTAAAGGAGGCGACCACACTTGGGCCCATGGCCGCCACCCGCTTTGCAGACGTCGTGCGCGGCCACACCGCCGAGGCACTGGCCAAAGGCGCCCGCACGACGATCGACGGCAAGGCTTTCAAACGGAGCGAGGCCGGCACGCCTTGGCTGGCGCCGCAGGTGCTGATCGATGTCGATCACGGCATGAAAGTGATGACCGAAGAATCGTTTGGCCCGGTGGTCGGCATTATGAAAGTTGCCGACGATGCCGAGGCCGTGCGCCTGATGAACGACAGCGCTTATGGATTGACGGCGTCGATCTGGACCACGGATCTCGACGCAGCCGCTCGCATCGGCGCCGAGGTCGAGGTCGGTACCGTGTTCGCCAACCGCTGCGACTATCTCGATCCAGCCCTGGCCTGGACCGGCGTCAAGGACACGGGGCGGGGGGCGTCGCTATCGCCGCTCGGCTATCACGCGCTGACGCGACCGAAGAGCCTGCACCTGCGCGCGGTGTGAGGGCGCGGCGCTCACGGCCGCAGATGACAGGCGACGGTTCGACCAGCGCTGTTGACTTGCAGGATTGGTGTTTCCTGCCGGCAGCGTGGTTGGGCGATCGGGCAGCGGGTGTGGAAAGCGCAGCCCGGGG
>JANOAW010000124.1:0-4411 GCA_031411355.1 Hyphomicrobiaceae bacterium
AGTTGAAGGTGCGGAGCATCTGGTCGTCGTCCAGCCGGCCTGCCCGCCGCATCCAGTTGAACACGGGAGCGGGTTCAATGGTGGTGAGGTCGACGTGTGCCGCGAGGCCTTGTGGCATGACTCGGGGAATATTCTCGGACAAACCGCCACCCGTGATGTGGGCCAGTCCACGGATGGCGCCGTCGTCGCCGCTGCCACCGGTTGAGCGAATGGCCGACAGCAGTGGCTTCACGTACAGCCGCGTCGGCACGAGCAACGATTCGGCGACACTTTGAGCAGGGTCCCATGGCGCAGGTTGCGCCCACGTCAGACCTTCTTCGGCAACGAGCCGTCGGACCAGCGAATACGCATTCGAGTGCACGCCCGACGAGGGCAGGCCAATCAGGGTGTCACCGATGGCGATCGACGTGCGGGGCAGTATTTCGCCACGTTCGACCGCGCCGACGGCAAAGCCACCGAGATCATAGTGACCGCGCCCATACATGCCCGGCATTTCGGCAGTTTCACCGCCGATCAAGGCGCATCCCGAGGCGCGGCAACCGTCGGCGATGCCGGCGATGACCGATTTGGCGACCTCGACATCGAGTTTGCCGGTGGCGAAGTAGTCGAGAAAAAACAGCGGTTCGGCGCCTTGCACGACAAGATCGTTGACGCACATGGCAACCAGATCGCCACCGATGGTGGCATGGAGACCGCTTTCGATCGCGATCATCAGTTTGGTGCCGACGCCATCGTTAGCGGCAACGAGTACGGGATCGCGAAAGCCGGCTGCTTTCAGATCAAAGAGGCCGCCGAAGCCCCCGAGGTCGGCATCGGCGCCGGGACGCCGCGTGGCCCGCACCAGCGGTTTGATGGCGTCGACCAGAGCATTGCCGGCATCGATGTCGACACCTGAGTCTTTGTACGTGATCGGTGCATTGGCACCGCGCGCGCCTGGATCGGTCGCCGGCACGAGATCGGGAGCCACGGGGGGTGATTTCGGCGTGGGCATGAGACGCGTTCCTGGCGACCGTTTCCTGGCGGCCGTGCGATATGGCGTCCCTGGTACACGGCCCGCGCCGAGCCGTACACCACGCCGCTCAACGACCCGTTGACTTCATGGCCGGCTTGCAGCGGTTTCACGGCTCGGCTAACAGCTGGCGCTCCCGTCTCCAGGCTCCTGAAAGGTTCCGTCATGCAGCTGTCATCGGCCATGTCCGCCATTGTCACCGGTGGTGCATCCGGGCTCGGTGGGGCTACTGCTGCCGCGCTGGCAGCTAAGGGCGTCAAAGTCGCCATCTTCGACATGAACGAAGCAGCTGGAGCCAAACACGCCGCCGAAATCGGAGCCAAGTTTTACAAAGTCGACGTGACCAACGAGGCCAGTGTCGATGCAGCGCTTGCGGCCGCTCGCAAGGACAACGGCGTCGAACGCATTCTGGTGAATTGTGCCGGCATCGGCGTCGCCAAGCGGATCACGAAAAAGAACAAAGAAACAGGCGTGATCGAGCCACACGACATCGCGACCTTTACCAAGGTCATCCAAGTCAACCTGATCGGCACGTTTATGATGTTGGCCAAATGTTCGGCCGGCATGCAGGCGCTTGCTCCTGTGACGGCGGACGGTGAGCGAGGTGTCATGATCAATACCGCGTCGGTCGCCGCAACCGACGGCCAGATCGGACAGGTCGCCTATTCCGCGTCCAAAGGCGGAGTGCTTGGATTGACATTGCCGGTCGCCCGCGACCTGGCGCAAAGCGGTATCCGCGTGAACACGATCATGCCGGGACTGTTTCTGACCCCGATGATGGCCGGTTTGCCTCCGGAGGCGCAGCGGTCGCTCGAGCAATCGGTGCCGTTTCCGGCGCGTCTCGGTTCGCCGGCCGAGTATGCGATGCTCGCATGCCACATCTGCGAAAACGGCATGCTGAATGGGGAGTCGATCCGGCTCGATGGCGCTTTGCGCATGGCGCCTCGCTGATTGGCTCCGCCGTTCGTTATGCCGTGTTCACCTCGTCTCGCGCCGGAGACTTGGCAGACAATTCGTTTCGTGACAGAGCCCGAGCGTCGCCCATGGTTGCGGTCGGGGCCGTTTTCCCGCCAGCCGCTCATTCAGTTTCTCGTGTTCTGTCGGCACAGGTTCGTCATGCGTCGCCTCCTCGGCCGCCCGCTTCCAAAGCGTCATGCCGTCGTCATCGCCGTTATGATGTACACCGTCGCGATGGTGTCGGCCGTGTTCGTGGTCGCCGGCGCTGTCGATGCGTTTCTGGCATCGATCTTCAATGCGCCGGTGGTTGCTGTCGAAAAACCGACGGCCGTCGCCGGGAAGCTCGTGCTGACACAGGACAGCTGGTCAGACATGCTGCGCGACCCCGCCTATTGGGCAAGCCGCAAGACGGCCAAGGGAAACAATGGACCCAGTGGTGGTTCGTTCTGGAAGCCGCCGGCTGCGGCGCCGCCGATCGAACGTGCCAATCTCGGTGTGTTCGCCCCACCGTCAGCCAAGCCCGGACGATCGGAGCGGGACTGGGATGGCCATGGCGATACGTATCGTACCGTGTGCGTGCGCCTGTGCGACGGGGCGTTCTTTCCGCTCAGCTTTTCGACCACGCGGGGGCATTTCGATCAGGATGCCGCCAAATGCGAGCGGAGCTGTGGTTCTGCGAGCCGCATGTTCTTCTACAAGAACCCTGGAGCCGAGCCTGGCGATATGGAAGATCAGGACGGTCGACCCTACAAGAAACTGGCGACGGCGTTCCTGTACAAGACGCAGTACGTCGAGCAGTGCAAATGCAAACCGCATCCGTGGGAAGAAGCGGCCGTGGATCGCCACAAGGTGTTCGCTCTCGAGGTCGCCAAGGCGAAGGGGAGCAAACTCGCCGACGCTCCGCTCAAAGACCTGAAGGCAAAACTGCGGCAGGCGGAATTGGAGGCGCAGGCCGAGACCAAGCGTTTGGCTCGCGCCAAGATCGACGACCAGAAACGCACCGTGACCGAAACGAAACCTGCCAAGACAGCGTCTTCAAAGGCTGCCTCAGCCAAGACGACGGTATCGGCGACGGTTGCCTCAGTAACGAGCATTGCAGACATCGGCCGGTCTGCTGCCTTGCCCGCTGCCACAAAACCTTTCGTCAGTTCGAAGTTGCCCTCGCCGGCATCGGCGGAGCCGGTTGCGTTGTATCAGGCGCCCAAGAGCACCGTGACTGTACGGTCCAGCGTGGCGCAGACGAAGTCGGTCGTGGTGCCAACGACGCAGTCCGTGCGGCCTACTGCCGACATTCGATGAAGCGTCAACGACCGATCGGCAGACCGTCGTCGGTCAGCTTGGCTTTGCGCCGGTCGGCTTCGGCCTGCATCTGTTGGCGATGTGCGTCGGGCGTGCGCAGAGGCGCCGGGAACACGCTCCAGGCCATGTCCGCCAACGCCTGGACGATGTCGTCGCTGAGCGATTTTTGCAGGCGGATGGCTGCGCTGTCCGGCGAGGGCGCGTACAGGCCCAGCCACGCCGTTGCGGCGAACAGAGGCAGCCCGGCTTGATCGGCGGTCGTGACGTCCCAGAGTGCCGGCAGGCGCTCGTCCGACGCCAGGACAAAAGCCACCATTTCGCCCGCTCGGACGTCGTCGAGCACGGTCGGCGCGGCTTCGCACAAAATGTCGACTGTCCCGGCTTTGAGTTTTTCGATCGCCTGGCCGACGGATTGAGCTTGCACCAGAGACAACTTGATTTCGAGCATCTCTTCCAGTTGCAGGGCGCATTCGAGGGAGGCGGACCACGGGCCGGCATGTCCGATGCGGACGGCCGGAGCTTGGTGCTTCATCCAGGCGAGGAGTTCGGCGGCATCTGCGGCTTGCAACGTTTTGGTGCCGACCAGAACCATGGGCGCATAGACGGCAAGTGCCGACGGTGACAGCGCGCCTTCACCTCTCGCCGCCTTTCGATCGATGCTCGAGCGGCCATCCGACAGCGCCGCCCCTGGGATCTCGGCCAGCAAGCGATCGAGTGCCGACGCCGCGGCGCACGGTTGTACGACTGCGAGCGAACAGATCAGGGCGATCATGTTTCGAAAGATTGGCATCAGGGCAGGTGTCCTCCACCTTTCGAAAACGTCACGTGGTGTCTAAGACTGCGGGAGATGGTTTGTGAGGGCGCAATTGAAGAAACACTTGTCCGCGTCAGTGGCTGACGATGTTCCACGTCTTGCGTGCAAACGCGGGATAGGTCGTCGCCACCCGCTGTGCAACCGTCGTCCGCAAGACCTGCAACTCGGCGGCGCTCAGGCCCGGCGTCACGGGGATATCGTCTGGCTGGATGTAGTCGAAGCCAGTCGCAGCTTTGACTTCCGCCGAGGTTATTCCGGGATGCAGGCTTGCAAGCGAGAAGCGAGCCGCGACTTTGTCGAACAAGAACACACAGAGGCTGGTGACGAGGCCG
>JANOAW010000125.1:0-2026 GCA_031411355.1 Hyphomicrobiaceae bacterium
ACGAGATCCAGCGCCACCTCGTCGGTCAACGCCAGCGGCGGCATCGGCATACCCGTCATCTTGCCTGCGTTCTCGATCAACGCCGGATTGACACCCTCGCACAGCATCTCCATGCCTTCGCGTGTGTAGGTGCCGAACACGCGGCTGGTATAGAAACCGCGACTGTCATTGACGACGATCGGTGTCTTCTTGATGCGCTTCACATAATCCATCGAAACAGCGAGCGCGTGCGCACTGGACTGACGGCCCTTGATGATCTCGACCAGTTGCATCTTGTCGACCGGCGAGAAAAAATGAATGCCGATGAAGGCGCCGGTATCGCGACCTGCCGCCGTCCACGCCTCGGCGAGCCCCGTGATCGGCAAGGTCGACGTGTTGGAGGCAAACACCGCATGCTTGGGCATGACCGCGGCGGCTTTCCTGGTCACATCGGCCTTGATCTCGCGCGTTTCGAACACGGCTTCGATGATCAGATCCGCTTTGGCGAGGCCATCGTACGACGTCGTCGCGGTGATCCGTGACAGCAGCGCGTCGGCCTGCGCTTGTGACAGCCGGCCGCGTTCCATCGCCTTGGCATTGAGCTTCGCTGAATAGCTTTTGCCCTTGTCGGCTGCGTCCTGGCTCTGGTCGATCAGCACCACATTCAACCCGGCCGCAGCCGACACATAGGCGATGCCGGCCCCCATCATGCCTGCGCCGAGAATGCCGACGGTCTCGAGCGTCGTCGGTGCCACGTCCTTCGGTCGGCCAGCCCCCTTGTTGGCCTTCTGCATGTTTATGAACAGCGTGCGGATCATATTGCGCGACGCCGGATCGGCCATCACCTTGGCCATGTAGCGCGCTTCGATACGCAGTGCCGCGTCGATGGGCACCGCTGCGCCCTCATAGACGGCCGACATGATCGCCAGTTGCGCTGGATAGTTTTTGTACGTCTTGGCAGCCAACATGGCGTTGCCGCCGGTGAACACCTGCTTGCCGAGGGGGCCTTGCACGCCGCCGCCGGGAAACTTGAAATCCTTCGCGTCCCACGGCTGCACCGCGCTGCCGCCGCCGGTGATGTAGGCCTTGGCCTCAGCGAGCAGTGTCTCGCGCGGGACGACCTTGTGCACCAGTCCGGATTTCAAGGCCGCCTGCGGATTGAGGGATTTGCCCTCGAGCAGCAACGGCAACGCCACCGCAATGCCCATCAACCGTGGCATCCGTTGCGTCCCGCCAGCGCCCGGAATGAGCCCCACTTTCGATTCCGGACAGCCGAGCTGGATCGACGGATCGTCGGCGACGATACGATGATGGCACGCCAGGCACACTTCCAAACCGCCGCCCATGGCCGTGCCGTTGATGGCGGCGACGAACGGTTTCTTGCCCGTCTCGATTTTGCGCATCATGGTATTGAGGCGCATCATGGCATCGTAGGAGCGCTTCAAAGCCTGCTCCTTGGTCACGGTGCCGGCGCTCGCGGTGTCGCTTTCCATCATCGAAAGATCCGCGCCCGCGATGAAAGCAGGCTTGGCCGACGTGACGATCACGCCTTTCACGCTCGCATCGGCGATGGCGTTTGTGACGGCCGCCTCATACTCGGCGATGCTGGCCGACGACAAAACGTTCATGCTGCGATCCGGCATGTCCCACGTCAGCGTCACGATGCCGTCGGCGTCTTTGGAAATGTGGATGTTGGTCATGAGGCCTCTCGCGGCTGATGCGGACGGTCGCAGAAATGTCCACGACATGACGCGAACGTCAATGGGCGACCCGGTGTCTGACCTCAGACACCATTGGCTCAAAACATCGCGGGATGCACGCGATCGGGTGGCGCGTGGCCGTCCATGAACGTCTTGATGTTGATCAACACCTTTTCGCCCATGTCGATGCGGCCCTCGATCGTCGCCGATCCCATGTGCGGCAGCGCGACGACGCGCGGCGACGCGATCAGCTTGGGGTTCACGGCCGGCTCGTGTTCGAACACGTCCAGGCCCGCGCCCGCAATCGCGCCGGCTTCGATCAGGCGCGCCAGCTCGTTCTCGTCGAT
>JANOAW010000126.1:0-2713 GCA_031411355.1 Hyphomicrobiaceae bacterium
TCATGCCGGGCGTGCCGACTTTGTTCGGCGCCATCGCCAATCACAAGGCTGCGAAATCAATCGACCTCAAATCGCTGAAGGTCTGTCTGTCCGGCGGAGCGCCGTTGCCGATCGAAGTGAAACGCGATTTCGAGGCTGTGACGGGCGCGACGCTGGTCGAAGCTTATGGATTATCCGAGACCTCGCCCGGTGCGACGTGCAACCCCCTCGATGGTCGCGCCAAGGCAGGCTCAATCGGAATGCCATTGCCGGGGACGGTGGTGTCGATCCGGAACGCCGAACATCCGGACCGCGAGGTGCCGCTCGGCCAACCCGGCGAAATCTGCATCAGCGGGCCGCAGGTCATGGCCGGCTATTGGCGGCGCCCCGACGAAACCGCGCAGGCCTTCGTCGGCGCGTTCCTGCGCACGGGCGATATCGGCTACATGGACCCGCAGGGGTTCGTGACCATCGTCGATCGACTGAAGGACATGATCATCTGCTCGGGCTTCAAGGTGTATCCGCGCAATATCGAGGAAAAGATCTACCAGCATCCCGCCGTCGAAGAAGTCACCGTGATTGGTATCAAGGACAGCTACCGCGGCGAAGCGCCCAAGGCGTTCGTGAAACTGAAAGTCGGGCAGGCTGCGACCTCGGCCGATATTCGCGCCTTTCTCGAGCCCAAACTATCCAAGATCGAAATGCCCGCCGAAATCGAAATACGCGATAGTCTGCCGAAATCATTGATCGGCAAACTGTCGAAAAAAGAACTTAAGGCCGAAGAAACAGCCAAGGCGGACCACGGGTGAAACGGCGGCACGCACGACGAGATCGTCGCAGCCCCGTGTGCCGCGCCGACATCAGATGCCGAGCTTTTTCTTCAGGATCTCGTTGACGGCCGCCGGTGCGGCCTTGCCGCCAGACTGCTTCATGACCTGGCCGACGAACCAACCAAGCATGCTCGGCTTGGCGACGACCGCTGCGACCTTGTCGGGGTTGGCCGCGATGACCGCATCACAGGCGGCCTCGATAGCGCCCGTGTCGGTCACCTGTTTCATGCCGCGGCTCTCGACGATCGCGGCGGGATCGCCACCGTCGGACCACACGATCTCGAACAGATCCTTGGCAATCTTGCCTGAGATGGTGCCGGTGCCGATGAGATCGACGATGCCGGCGAGTTGGGCGGCCGTAACAGGCGAATTGGCGATGCCCTTATCCTCCTTGTTGAGGCGGCCGAACAGCTCGTTGATGACCCAGTTGGCGGCGATCTTGCCGTCACGCTTGGCATCCTGCAGGCGAGCGACGACGGCTTCGAAAAAGTCGGCGTTTTCGCGCTCGGCCACCAAGACCGAGGCATCGTAGATCGACAGCCCGTAGGTTGCGACGAAGCGGGCGCGTTTTTCATCCGGCAATTCCGGCAGACCCGCCTTCAAGCCGTCGACGAAGCTCTGTTCAAGTTCCAGCGGCAGCAGATCAGGATCGGGGAAATAGCGATAATCGTGGGCCTCTTCCTTGTTGCGCATCGAGCGTGTTTCGCCCTTGGCATTGTCATAGAGCCGCGTTTCCTGCGTGATCGCTCCGCCCTCTTCCAGGATCTCGATCTGGCGGCGCGCCTCGTACTCGATGGCCTGGCCGATGAAGCGGACGGAGTTGACGTTTTTGATCTCGCAGCGTGTGCCAAGGTGCGCGTGATCGCCGGTCGAGCGGAATTTCTCGTAGACGCCGGGGCGGCAGACCGACACGTTGACGTCGGCACGCAGGTTGCCCTTTTCCATGTCGCCGTCGCAGGTGCCGAGATAGCGCAGGATGGTGCGGATTTTCGAGATGTAGGCTTGCGCCTGTTTGGATGACCGCAGATCCGGCTTCGACACGATCTCCATGAGCGCCACGCCGGATCGATTGAGGTCGACGTAGGAATAATCTGGGTGCTGATCGTGAATCGATTTGCCGGCGTCCTGTTCGAGATGCAGGCGCTCGATGCGCACCGGCATTGTCTCGCCGTCGACGTCGATCTCGATCCGGCCCTCGCCGACGATCGGCTGCTTGTACTGGCTGATCTGATAGCCTTGGGGCAGGTCGGGGTAGAAATAGTTCTTGCGGTCGAAGACCGAGCGCAGGTGGATTTCCGCGTTCAATCCCAGCCCGGTGCGCACGGCCTGGGAGATGCACTCGCGGTTGATGACCGGCAACATGCCGGGCATGGCGGCATCGACCAACGATACGTGACTGTTGGGTTCAGCGCCGAATGCCGTTGCGGCGCCCGAGAACAACTTCGATCGTGATGCCACCTGCGCATGCACTTCCATGCCGATGACGATTTCCCAATCGCCGGTTTCACCCTTGATCGTGTTGGTCGGTTTTGCGGCGGCTGTGGCTGACATCGGAGATCTCGGATCGGATCGTATCGTTGGCTGCTTCTATGTCCGCGACGGCTGTGGCGCAACACGGGTGCGCAGGCTCCGGCGTCATTGCTTATAATGTAGGCAAAGAGGCATTTATCGATGAGTTATTGCGCAAACAGCAACTGCCTTGAATTTGTGCGAGGTGCCACCGATGGCAGCGGGGGTCGCGATAAAATTGTGAGGTTTCAAAAGCATGATAGAATTTTTTAGTTCAATGGGGAACTTGGCACGCGGCTTGCCAAGTGGTGTCTACGGTTAACAAACCGTTGTCCGTTGGCTTGGAGATTAGCATGTCGTTTACCAGACGCGCCCTGATGGCAGGTGCAGCGGCT
>JANOAW010000127.1:0-4093 GCA_031411355.1 Hyphomicrobiaceae bacterium
GGCGAAGACGACCGTCATCCACGCCGGTCACCGGCACGGGCTCGATCACTTCCACGATCGCGAGATCCAGCTCGTTCGCGAACATCGCGGCGGGCCGGCGACAACGCATGAGCGCCAGTTCACAGCCCGGCAGATGGCAGCGCGGGCATTGCGCGGTTTGGGGCTGAAGGTGCGATGAGTGCGGTTCGGAGGGCTCGCGCAGATGACCGACAACAGGTTGCTTTCGAGATTGCGCGAGTGCATCGGCAGCGATGTCGATGCAGTTGTCGAGCGTCGGGCGCTGCAGCGTGGCTCGATTCTTTCCGAATCTGGAGATGACCTTACCCACGTCCACTTTCCCGAAGACTGCGTCCTGTCTTTATTGTCGGTTCTCGGCGATGAGGCGCACGTCGAAACGGCAAACATAGGCCATGAAGGGGCATTTGGTGCTTTGGCGAGTTTGGGACGCCCCATCTCGTCGAGCCGCTGCATGGTCTAAGTCGGGGGCGAAGTATCGCGCGTGTCGGTGCCGTGGCTCAGGGCGGTGATCGTGCGAGATCCAAAATGGCTCGAACTCTTCGTCCGCTATGCCCAAGCGACCATCTTCCAGATCCAGCAATCAGCGGCGTGCAACGCGAGCCATGCCGTGGAACAACGCCTGGCCCGCTGGTTACTCGAGATGAGCCATCGGGGCGACACCACGCGTCTTGAGCTCACTCATGAATTCCTTGCGGGCATGCTAGTATTCCACTTCAATCAGATGATTCCCATCGCGTCGCAAATCAGTCAGTAAGCGGTTATGAGACGCAATGACATCTGCCTTTTCGTCAGCCCTGCGAGCCGGGGGCGGCTGAATGCGATCGTGTCCGATCGCAACAGTCCGAGCAAGGTCGTGTGGCGCGCGCGGATCATCTTGGCGACGGCCGATGGCCACGGCACCAACGCTATCATGAGGCTCATCGGCAAGTCGAAGCCGTGTGTGTGGCGGTGGCAGGAGCGTTACCTCGCCGAAGGCGTCGAGGGCCTGTTGCGCGACAAGACGCGACCCGGACGCATCGCGCCGCTGCCGGCCGCCAAGAAACTTGCGGTGATCCAGAAGACGGCGACGGAGAAGCCCGTGGGCGCGACACACTGGAGCCAAGCCAGCATGGCCAAGGCGACCGGCGTCAGCTCATCATCCGTGCAGCGGATCTGGAAAGCCGCCGGTCTGAAGCCGCATCTGGTCAAGACGTTCAAGATCTCGAACGATCCGAAGTTCGCCGAGAAAGTCGTCGATGTCGTCGGCCTCTACATGAACCCGCCGGAGAAAGCGGTCGTGTTCTGCGTCGATGAAAAGAGCCAGATCCAGGCGCTTGATCGCACGCAACCGGGCCTGCCGCTGAAGAAAGGCCGGACACAGACGATGACCCATGATTACAAGCGCAACGGCACGACAGTGCTGTTTGCAGCCCTCGATGTGAAGACCGGCGAAGTGATCGGGGAATGCCTGCCGCGCCATCGCGCCAAGGAGTTTCTGAAGTTTCTGAAGAAGATCGACAGCGTCGTCGCGAAGCATCTCGACGTGCATCTGGTGTGCGACAACTACGCGACGCACAAGACGCCCGCCGTGAAGCGGTGGCTGGCAAAGAACACGCGCTTCAAAATGCACTTCACGCCAACGAGCGCGTCATGGCTCAATCTTGTCGAGCGCTTCTTTGCCGATATCACCGAGAACGCCATACGCCGCGGGGTATTCAAGAGCGTCGCCGAACTCGAGGCCGCGATCAGCACCTATCTCGCGGTCCGCAACGCCGCGCCGACGCCGTTCGTGTGGACCAAATCTGCCGACGTGATACTGACCAAGGTCGACCGCGCCCGGGCCAAACTGACCGCTGTCAAAGCTGGGTATCAAGCGTTAGAATCGGAACACTGGGCGCAAACCGCGCCACCATTTCGGTCGCCGCGGCAGCCTTGCAGGCCGCAGGCGGCATTGCGTATCAGCGCGGAGTCTTAAACGTGCTGGACCGCGCCGCTTTGGAAGCGACGTCTTGCGAGTGCCACGCCGCCGTCCGCCAACATGAAGCACTGCTTTATCCTGCGACTGCGATGACATAAGCCCGTTTGTCGTCCATCCGACAGACGCGCCATTATAAACGGTGCACTCAAGCTCGGTGAAGGTGCCGGGCCCGGGGGGACATCGGCTGGGCCGGTAAGGTCGCGCGGCCCCGCAGTGGCTGAAGCGGACGAGTCGGTGCTGTGCCTGGTACCTTCATTGACGCGCCTTGGACGCCCTTGGACAGCCATTGACGCCCGTGGCGGACGCCGACGCGTCACGTCATGATCGCACTCATCAAGTCTGTGATCTTGATGGTCGCGAAATTCGAGAATGTATCTGATATCGCGTAGGGCAGGATGATCCTGTCGCCATGGCGCATGGCCCCGCAGGTGTAGACGACGTTCGGCACGTACGATCCATGTCGGCTTAACAATCGTCTGCTGCTCGGCGTGAAGGGCAGCGTCAGCGAGTTCGAACTGGGCGTCATCCGCTCCCGGATGTATGAGGCGGCACGATCGAAGGCACGTCGCGGCGAACTCAGAACATCGGCACCGATCGGCTACATCTGGGACCGTCAGGTCGGTCTCGGCCTCGATCCCGACGCACGTTTGCGAGAGGTCATCAGGCTGGTGTTCCAGAAGTTCCGCGAGTTGGGCAGTGCCCGTCAGGTGCTGCTGTGGATGGCCTCGCAGGGCATCCACTTTCCCTACCCGACGGACCGCAAGACGTTGACGTCGTTCGAGTGGCGGCCGATCAGATATCGCAATGTCATCGCGATTCTGAAGAACCCTTTCTATGCTGGCGTCTATGCCTACGGGAAAAGCGAGAAGCGCACCGAGATCGTCGATGGCCGCGCGCGCAAGACGTATGGTCACACAAAGCCGATGGCAGCTTGGGAAGTGTTCATCAAGGAGCACCACGAGGGCTACATCAGCTGGCCAGATTACGAACGCAATCAAACGCTGCTTGCCGGCAATGCCTACGGCCGTATCTGTGAAACGAAGTCTGGTCGTGGTGGCCGCGCCGTGTTGGTTGAACTCCTCTGCTGTGCAAAGTGCGGCCGTCGGCTTTCCGTCGCCTACACCGGCCGCTATCTGCGGCCCATCTACCGGTGCGACAAGCCCAACCTGCAGCTTGGCCAGAAACGCTGCATCAGCGTGGCAGGCAAGCGCATCGATGCAGCTGTCGCAAGCGAGATGCTGCGCGCCATCACGCCCATGGCGATCGAGGCGGCAGCGGAGGCAGAGCGCATGCTGAAGGCCGAGGACACGGATCGGCGGCGCATCGTCGAACTGGAACTGCAGCAGGCGACATACGACGCATCGCTGGCGGAGCGCCGCTACGCATGCGCTCGATCATGCCGATCATGGCGAGCGCAGGGAACTTCGGCTCGTCGGTGTAGCGGCGGTCAGAGAATAGCCAGGAGACATCGTGGCAGACGCTGTGGATGCGTGTCTCGATGCGCCCGTGTGTCTCGATCGCCCGTGTGTCTCGATGCGCCCGTGATCGCCGTCGGTGGTCGAGGCCGTGGCGATGCCGTCCGATGTTGGATCGGCGAAGAACTTTTCGACCTCGGCATGCAGCAGTGGGTGGTTGCCCTTGAGGGCGAGGCAATAGTCCGCACCTTTGTCGACGATGGCCAGAGCAATCTCGCTCTGCGTGCCCATCGCATCAATCGTAACCAGCGCGCCGGTCAATTCGAGACGCTCCAGGAGATGCGGAATAGCAGTGATTTCATTAGACTTCTCGTCGACGGCCTGCTGGCCGAGAACCAAGCGTTGCCGTGCCGCCCAAGCCGAAACGACATGCAAGGGATTGCGGCCTTTCGAACGCGCGTGCGTGCGCCGTGAGGTCTTGCCATCGAGGTTGACGATGTTGAGTTGGCACGCCTCGGCATCGACGGGCGCGGCATCCGCCAGCGTCGCGACCCAGGACGAAAAGCAGGACTTGAACATCTCAGGATCAAGGGCGTTGACGAGGTCGTTCAAAGCATCGTGGCTGGGGATGCCATCCGCATACGCCAGAAAGCCGCGCAGGAACGGCAGATTGGCGTTGCCCCACTCTTCGATCTCGACGAAG
>JANOAW010000128.1:0-1929 GCA_031411355.1 Hyphomicrobiaceae bacterium
TGTTGCGCGAAAACGAGAGCGTCTACATCTACGCCACGCAATGGCATCGCCTGGAAAATCCCGGCAAGGTGCCGTTGGAGATCATCGAGGTGCAGATCGGATCGTATCTCGGCGAAGACGATATCATCCGCACCGACGACATTTATCAACGCGCGGCGCACGAGACGAAGTGACCGCTGGTCGCTCGTCGTCGAACCCGCTCAATCCCACAGCGTTTCGACGACGTGTTACCTCAACCGCGGGTGCCGCGCGGTAGAAGGCGCGTGACGTGGCCCATCTTGCGGCCTTCGCGCGCATCGCGCTTGCCATAGAGATGCAGGCAGGCGCCGGGTTCCGCGGCGATGTCGCGCCACGCGACCGCCTCCTGCCCGATCAGGTTCTGCATCTCGGCATCCGAGTGGCGTTCGGTGGTGCCGAGCGGCCAGTCGGCGACGGCCCGGATATGATTTTCAAATTGCGATACGGCACACGCGTCGAGCGTCCAATGTCCGGAATTGTGCACGCGCGGCGCGATCTCGTTGACCACGAAGCGGTCGACGAGCGGCACGCCCGGTCCGAGATCGAACATCTCGACGGCCATCACGCCGATGTATTCGAGCGCCGCGGCGATCTGCTCGGCGATGGCCTCGGCGCGATAGACCGCCGCCTCGTCCAACGGCGCCGGCACGATCGAGCGGCGTAGAATGCCGGCGGAATGCGTGTTCTGCGGAATATCGTAGATCGCCGTCGCACCGTCTTGCGCCCGCACGAGCAGGATCGACACTTCCTGTTTGAACCTCAACCGTTGCTCGAGCACTGCCGGCACGGCCCCAAGGGATGTGTAGGCCGCGACCAGATCGTCCCCCGGCGCCAGCGCTATCTGCCCCTTGCCGTCGTAGCCCAATCGAGACGTCTTCAGAATCGAGGCGGCGTCGATGGTCGCAGCGCTGGCGTCGGCCAGCGTCGTCAAGGCCGTGAACGGCGCCACGGGAATACCGAGTGCGGATATAAAGGCCTTCTCGGTGATCCGATCCTGCGCCACAGCGAACGCCTTTGCATTGGGCCGCACCGAGACGTGTCGCGCCAGTGTTTTCGCCGTCGCCTCCGGCACATTCTCGAACTCGAACGTCACGACGTCGACCGACTTGGCGAACGCCTCGAGCGCGGCGGTATCGTCGTAGGCGCCGATGGTGGTTTCGCCGGCGACGTCTGAACCGGGGCCTGGCCCATCCGCATAGACGTGGCATTTAAGACCGAGCCGGCTCGCTGCCGTGATCAGCATGCGCGCCAACTGGCCGGAGCCGAGGATGCCGATCCAGGAGCCGGGCGCGAGGGGGCCGCGGAGAGCTTTGGAGCGTGGCATCACACAGGTCCCGGCCCCGGTCCAGCCTCAGGAACTGAACCGGAACCCGGTGTCTCCGGAACGTTTGCCGCTTGCTCGGCTCGCAGGGCTTCGAGGCGCAACGACAGCGCGGGGTCCTGGAGGGCCAAAATCTGTGCGGCCAACAAACCGGCGTTGGTCGCCCCCGCTTCGCCGATCGCCAACGTGCCGACGGGAATGCCGGCCGGCATCTGGACGATGGACAGCAGACTGTCCTGGCCCGACAGGGCTTTCGACTGCACGGGTACGCCAAGCACCGGCAGGACCGTCATCGATGCGGTCATGCCCGGCAGGTGGGCGGCGCCGCCGGCTCCCGCAATAATGACCTGGAGGCCCCGTTGTTTGGCGCTTTTCGCATAGTCGTAGAGCCGATCGGGCGTGCGGTGCGCCGATACGACCTTGGCTTCATAGGCGACGCCGACCTTGTCGAGAATGTCGGCGGCCTTCTTCATGGTCGGCCAGTCGGAGAGGCTGCCCATGATGATGCCGACCTTCGGCGCGGCGGTCACAGTCTTGACGGTCTCGGAGGACACGGGATGGCTCGAGCTGCATGAGGAACGACGATTGCC
>JANOAW010000129.1:0-3377 GCA_031411355.1 Hyphomicrobiaceae bacterium
CGCTGCCCCTGGCCGTAGAGCCAGCTGTTGACCGCCTTCAAGACGACGCCGGCGGACTTGGTCACGCTCCAGGAGGCGTGGGTTGCGTAATAGTCCTCGAGAAAGCCTTTGACGCAGCACTCGCTGGCTTCCTTCGCACCCTCGCTCGACGACATGCCGTCGGCAATCGCCATCGCGATGCCGTGGGTCACGAGCAGCGCCATATCCGGTACGACGACACCGTAACTGTCGTCGTTGCGCGCACGCTTGCCCGCGCTCGAATGCTGGCCGAGACTGATGCGTGGCCCAGCTGTCGAGGACGGCAGCATCACGTTACGTCGATCATGGCGATCGATCCATCCGGCATTTCCTCTGCGATCTGGCCTTTGGGATCTTCGATGTACAGGAATACGAGGACGTAGCCCAAGGCCGCCGACACTGCGGCGATCAGGAAGAACGTCGACACGTCAACAGTTGCGTAGACGGCCAGAAACACAACGCCGCCAACGTTGCCGAAGGCGCCGACCATGCCAGCAATCTGCCCCGTCAGTCGACGCTTGATCATCGGCAACATGGCATACACGGCGCCGTTGCCCGCGTTGACGAACAGGGAACACAAGAACGTCACGGCCACGGCGAACGCGACACCGGTGACTTGGCCCATGTAGCTCATCGCCGCATAGCCGAGAGCGGTGCCGAGCAGACAGACGACAAGGATCCGGCGGCGTCCGAACTGATCCGAAAGCCAGCCTCCGGCAGGGCGCGCGAAGAAGGTCGTCATGCCGAAACTGGCGCCGAGAAAACCCGCGACAGTGAGCGACAGACCGAACGTGTCCTTGAAAAATAGCGGCAGGATGGACACGACCGCCAGCTCCGATCCGAACGTGATCATATAGGCGATATTCAGCACGGCGACTTGCGAGAATTTATAGCGATAAATCTCGGGAACCGGCTTGGCGAAGATCTGCCGATTGATGCGCCAAGTATCGGCGATTTGCATCGCGTACAGAAGCGTCAATGCTCCGTAGAGGGCCCACTCCGTCGCCTGGGTCACCAGTTTGAGATCGGACGGTCCGAGTTTGCGCACCAGCACTGCCAATGCCAGGACCAGGGGCAACTGCATGAGGCAATACAGGGCGAAGTCGCCGCGACTGGTCACTTCCATCGATCCAGCCTTTCTAGGGCTGAAGTAGGTCGCGCCTTTTGGCGTATCGGTGACGGCCACGTAATATACGATGGCATAGATCAGTGCGACGACGCCTGTCGCTGCGATGGCCCAGCGCCAACCCTCGGCGCCGCCGAACAGCAATGCCACAGTCGGCAAGGTTATGGCCGCGACCGCCGATCCGAAATTGCCGAACCCGGCATACACCCCTTGTGCGTATCCGGTCTCCTTGGCCGGAAACCATTCGCCGATGATGCGAATTCCGACCACAAAACCCGCACCGACAAAACCGAGCAACAGGCGCGTGACGGCGAGCATCTGATACGATGTCGACAGCGCGAAGGCGATGCACAGCAGGCCCGAGATGGCCAGCAGCCACGCGTACATGAGCCGGGGCCCGAGTTTGTCGACCAAGATGCCAACGGCAATGCGCGCCGGGATGGTCAGCGCGACGTTCATGATCAGCAGCCCCGCGACCTCGGCCTTACTCAAACCGAAAGTATCGCGAATGGAGGCCATCAACGGCGCGTGGTTGAACCAGACCATGAACGTGATGAAAAATGCCACCCAACTGAAATGCAAAACTTTGATCTTCGGCTCGCGACCGAGCAAACTGAACGAACGTGTGCGCTGCATGATAACGACCCCCAGCGAATTCACCACGCTTCGTATGGCAAGTCTTGTGCCAAGCCAATTGCGCGCCCACCACTTACATACGGCATTGAAAATATTTGTTATTTTGAATTTTGCCGAAAATCACGACAGCCTATTTTTTAATCAATGAATGCAGCAGCTGCAATATATTTGTGCGGCGCAATAAACTTCTCGCGACCGTGTCAGACTTTTTGAAATCGCTGACAAATTGAATATTTTCAATGTCATAAGTCTGTTTTTTAGCTGAGCTTGAAGCATGGCATGAGACTTGCTGCGTTAACTTTGTGCGCTTGCGCGGTGACACCGAAATCGAGGGGGAAACCTTGGACGTGGCAACGAACCGAACGCGAAAAAAGTTGGTCGTCATCGGCAACGGCATGGCGCCGGGGCGGGCGCTCGACAAACTGTTCGAACTGGCTCCCAACGCCTACGACGTGACGATCTTCAATGCCGAACCGCGGGTCAACTACGACCGCATCATGCTGTCACCGCTGCTGACGGGCGAAAAGACCTTCGACCAGATCGTCATTCACGGCGACGGTTGGTACGTCGACCACGGCGTCACCCTCTACAAAGGGGCGAGCGTCACCGAGATCGATCGGAAATCCAAGACGGTCACGACAGCGCGGGGCATCACCGCTGCCTACGACAAGCTGCTGATCGCGACCGGCTCGTTGCCGATCATCATTCCTGTGCCGGGCCATAAGCTGGCCGGCGTTTTGACCTACCGCGACCTCGACGACGTGCAGGCCATGCTGATTGCCGCCAAGTCGCGTGGCAAGGCGGTCGTCATCGGCGGCGGTTTGCTCGGTCTGGAAGCGGCGGTCGGGCTCAAAGAGCAAGGTATGGACGTCACCGTCGTGCACCTCGCGCCGACCTTGATGGAGCGGCAACTCGATCAGCCAGCGGGTCATCTGTTGCAGCGCGCCATCGAGCAGCGCGGCATCACGGTGCTGACCAAGGCCAACACAAAGGCCATTCTCGGCGAAAAAACGGTCGAAGCGGTGCTGTTGGAAGACGGCACGCGGCTGGTCGCCGATCTCGTGGTCATGGCCGTCGGCATCAAGCCGAACGCACAGATCGCGAAGGATGCCGGCATCACCGTCAATCGCGGCATTGTCGTTGATGAAAGCATGTGTACGTCCGATCCCGATATCTACGCGGTCGGAGAATGTGCCGAAGCGCATGGTCAGGTGTTCGGCCTCGTCGCGCCGCTTTATGAAATGGCTGGTGTGATCGCGGCCCGGTTGTCCGGGAATAGCGACGCTGCGTTCAAACCGAGCGCACTCGCGACCAAACTCAAGGTCACCGGCATCAATCTGTTCTCCGCCGGCGATTTCGCCGAAGGTAAGGATCGCGAGGAGATCGTGCTGCGTGACGCGACGCGCGGCGTCTACAAGCGGCTGGTCATCACGGGTGATAGGCTGGTCGGCGCCGTCCTGTACGGAGATACCGCCGACGGCGCGTGGTTCTTTGATCTGATCAAGAAGGCATCAGCCGTCACCGAGATGCGGGAGACGCTGATCTTTGGTCCCAGTTACGCCGGAGGCTCCCCGCTGGACCCTATGGCGGCCGTTGC
>JANOAW010000130.1:0-2066 GCA_031411355.1 Hyphomicrobiaceae bacterium
CTTGACGTGCTTTCACTTCGGCTACCATCACGAGCATCACGATCAACCGAGCGTGCCGTGGTGGCGCTTACCTGCGGCTCGACGAGAGGCGCATTTTGCCGAGGCGATATCGCGGCAACCGTCAACCTAACGGGTTCCCAAACGTGTACGCTGAGCGAGTGGCGTGGTTTTGCGACCACGCCACACCCTTGCCAAGGCCGCATGTTTCCCGGAAAGCGGTCTGAGAGCATCCGAATCGCTCAGCCGCTGCAAACGAGGCACCTATGGCTGCTGCCGACCCGCGAGAGTCCGTCCGATACATCGTCGAAGGCGGCCGCCGCCTGCACGGCAGTATCGAGCCGGGGGGCAACAAGAACGCCGCGCTGCCCATCATTGCGGCGGCGTTGTTGACCGACAAGCCCGTGACGTTGACCAACGTGCCGCGCATTCGCGACACCGAAGTGCTGGTCGACCTGTGCCGGTCGGTCGGCGCCGATGCCAAATGGACGGCGCAGAACACGCTCGAGATGACCACGCGCGAGTTGCGCCCCGTCGATCTCGATCCGGAGTTGTGCGCAAAGATCCGCGCCTCGATCCTGCTCGCGGGTCCGCTGCTCGCGCGCGCCGGGCATTGCGTGTTGCCACCACCGGGCGGCGATGTGATCGGTCGGCGGCGCGTGGACACGCATTTTCTTGCGCTCGAGCAACTCGGCGCCCGCGTTTCTGCGGATGTGAATTACGAGTTCAAAGCCAGCAAACTGCGCGGCGCCGACGTGTTTCTCGACGAACCGAGTGTGACGGCGACCGAGAACGCTTTGACCGCTGCCGTCATGGCGGAAGGGCAGACCATTCTGCGCAATGCCGCGTCCGAGCCGCACGTGCAGGATCTCGCCAACTTCCTCGTGGCGCTCGGCGCCAAGATCGAGGGCATCGGCACCAACACGATGACGGTTCACGGGGGGCGGCCTCTGGGCGGGGCTGCGCACCGCATCGGCCCCGATCATATCGAAGTCGGCTCACTGCTCGGTCTCGCGGCCGTCACGCGCTCGAAGATCACGATCAAGAATGCCGGCGTCGAACATCTGCGATCGACGCTGATGAACTTCGAACGGCTCGGTATCATCTGTCACGCCATCGGGGACGACCTGCTGGTGCCGGCGGAACAATCGCTCAAGATCAAGTCGGATCTCGGTGGACATATTCCCAAGATCGAAGATCAACCATGGCCGGCGTTTCCGGCCGATCTGATGTCGATCGCCATCGTGACGGCGAGCCAGTGCGACGGCGTCATTCTGATGTTTGAAAAAATGTTCGAAAGCCGGATGTTCTTTGTCGACAAGTTGATCACCATGGGCGCGCGCATCGTGCTGTGCGATCCGCATCGCGCGATCATCGCCGGCCCCTCCAGATTGCGTGCCGCGCGGGTCGAAAGTCCGGATATTCGCGCGGGCATGGCGATGTTGCTGGCCGCGATGTGCGCTGAAGGCACCAGCACCATCAACAACGCCCAACAGATCGAGCGTGGCTACGAGCGCATCGACGAACGGCTCAACGCGCTCGGCGCCAACATCATCCGCGTGCCTGGGCGGTAAAAGTGTTGCGGATTCGTCACGTTCAAGTTCTGCCCACAGGCTTGTGGCTCATCCGAAGGAATGAGGCGACTTTGTGCCCGTTCCGTTGCTAGAGTGCAACCGTGTCAGAGGGATTCGGGCGTGCGCTTGCCCGCGTAAAAAACCAGAACACGCGTAAAATCAGAACACGCATAATCAAAACACGGTGCGTTGAAAGTCAAGGGAGAGCTCGACGATGGCAATGGCGGGAACGGCCGAACGCGGCCGAGGTATGACGGGGGAAGAGCGGAAAGCGATCATCGCTTCGTCCGCCGGAACGATCTTCGAATGGTATGATTTCTATCTCTACGGTTCGCTCGCAGCCATCATCGGCGCGCGCTTCTTCACCAAATTCGATCCCGGCACACAGGCGATCTTCGCCCTGCTCGCGTTCGCCGCCGGCTTCCTCGTTCGCCCTTTCGGCGCGCTCGTGTTCGGTCGCCTCGGCGATCTCGTTGGACGCAAATACACCTTCCT
>JANOAW010000131.1:0-2159 GCA_031411355.1 Hyphomicrobiaceae bacterium
GAGATCGAGGCGCTCGGCTACAATCTGGTCGTGCACGGCCAAAAGGGTTTCAACGGCGTCGCATTACTGTCGAAGGTGCCGATCGAAGACGTACGTCGCGGCTTGCCGGGCGACGAGGCCGATGTGCAATCACGTTACATCGAGGCGGTGGTGCCGGTAGGCGATCGCATCGTGCGCATCGGCGGCCTGTATTTGCCCAACGGAAATCCGCTAGGAACTGAGAAATTCAGCTACAAACTTGCCTGGATGCAGCGCTTGGAAACACATGCCCGAGCATTACTGGCGGCTGAAGAGCCTTTGATCCTCATGGGCGACTACAACGTGATTCCGACACCGATCGATTGTAAGTCGCCGGCCGCCTGGGTCGATGATGCGTTGTTCCAACCGGAAAGCCGCGCCGCCTTTCGACGTCTGCTGCATCTCGGCTTCACCGACGCTATTCGCACGGGGCACCCAGACGCCGGTGTTTATACGTTCTGGGACTATCAAGCCGGTGCCTTCCAGAAGAACAACGGCATCCGCATCGACCATATTCTCCTGTCACCGCAAGCTGCCGATCGATTGGTGTCGAGCGGTATCGACGTGTTCACACGCGCTTGGGAAAAACCGTCCGATCACGTGCCTGTCTGGGTTGAGCTCGACGTGACCTGACCGATGCGGCCGTTAACGCATGCCGTTTGCGCCGGTTTGCTTGACAGTTTCGATGCGGCACGGCCAAGCTTTTTGTAACGCCTCGGCACAGAGGCGACGCTCGATCAAGTTTTTGGGAGGATCCACAATGACGTCTCCGCTGCACCGCGCGATTGTCGCAGCCACACTTCTGACCGCTGGCTCGGTCGCTGCTGCGACCAGTGCCTCAGCACAGGTCACGCTCCGCTACCTCTGCTACGCCGACGCCAACGAATGCGACGTCGCGCGCGACCTGCTCGATCGCTTCGAGAAAGCCAATCCGACGATCAAAATCACGGTCGACAAAGTCGGGTTTGCCGTCATCCGCGAGCAACTCGAAACACGTCTGCAAGCGGGCGAAGCCCCCGACATGGCGCGCGTTACCAATCTCGGCGGCCTCAACAAATATTATCTCGACCTGACCCCGCACGTGAATGCAGCGGGCTGGGAGGCCAACTTCGGCACAACGCTGCCGTGGATGCGCGTCGGCGCAACCGACAAGGGCATCTATGGTTTCATGACCCAACTGACGGTCACCGGGCCGTTCGTGAACAAGACCCAGTTCGATCAGGCCGGCGTCAAGATGCCCGCAGCCGGCGCAACTTGGGACGATTGGGCCAAAGCGACGGCTGAGGTCCAAAAGAAAGGTAAGGTCTACGCCGCCATGGCCATGGATCGCACTGGCCATCGTTTCGCGGGCATGTCGATTTCTATGGGCGCAAAATATTTCGATGGCACTGGCACACCGTCGGCCGTCGTCGACGACGGTTTCAAAGCCGCCGCCGAGCGCATCGTGCAATGGCACAAAGACGGTTTGATGCCGCAGGACATCTGGCCCGGCGCATCCGGCGCGAAGTGGAAGAACGCCGGCGACATGTTCATCAACGGTGACGTCACCATGCACATCGCCGGCTCGTGGATGATCCAGAAGTACGTCACCGACGTCGGCAACAAATTCGAGTGGGTGGTTGCCCCTGGCCCCTGCGGCACGGCTGGCTGTTCAGCCATGCCGGGTGGTGCAGCGATGGTTGCGTTCAAGGCGACCAAACATCCAGCTGAAGTCGGCAAGGTCATGGAGTTCATGGTCTCTGAACCGATTCTGAAAGAATATTACGAGCGCACGGTACAGATCCCGGCGCACAAAGGACTGGCGGAAAAAGGCCTGACCTACGGCAAGGATGTGACTCCGGAAGCGCAGGCGGCCTTGAAGCAGTTCACCGCCGACTTCGCCAAAATCCTTCCGCCTGCCCACGCGCTGCAAGGCTATCAGCGCAACGTCGCAATTTATAATGCGTCGGTGAACTATATCGCCCAGGCCATCACCGGCACGCTGACATTGCCCGACGCCTACAAGAAGGTGCAGGAAGAAATCGACAACGCCGTCAAGAAGTGATCGATCGTTCGGTGTCTGACCTCTGGTCAGACACCATTGCCGCCCCGTCGACGCCGCCAGCTTGCACCGTTCGTGCTCGGTGTCTGACCGAGGTCAG
>JANOAW010000132.1:0-2858 GCA_031411355.1 Hyphomicrobiaceae bacterium
CTGACCTCGGTCAGACACCCTTAGCACCGAGGTGCGTTACGCAAATATTGCCGCTAAATGTCCGACCGGGGTCAGACACCAGCGTCATTTGTTTGCCACTTCCACGACTTCGATTTCGCTGACCGAAACGACACCCATCCAATCACAACTGTCTTTCTTGAGCTTGCCGCCCTTGTTGAACTCGACCAGGAACGACGAACCACTGTCGAACGTTTCAACGACCGTCACGACATCACCGGTTTGCAGCTTCAAGCCGGGTTTGGTCGCCGACAGCGCATTACGCTCGCGGGCCTCGTGTTCGCTCAATGGACGCAAAAGCCGCGCCGTCATCACTTTACCGGTTTCAAAAGCAGCGTCACGCATCGTAGTCCTCCTTGGGGGATATCTACCTGCCACGTCCCGACAGCACGGCAGGCTTATGTCTCAGTCCAGTCCTTGGTCGTCGCGGCCGAATTTGGCTCCGGCTCTGTTTTGATCATCCACCGCCTGTTGCACTGGCCGGGGATGATCGAATTTTACCGAACTCCGAAGCGAATGATTGCGGCCAAAAGAGTTAGAGTTGCCGCCCCAACTGCGCCGACGATCCACTTCACGAGTTCGAATTTCATCTCAGCCAATCGCGCATCCAGCACCTGCTTCATACTCTCGTTTGTGACGAGGTCATTTGCGACAAAGTCTTCGACGGCTTTGGCATGCGCCCGCGCCTGCGCATCGGGCACACCGCCAGCCTGCAGCGCTTCCTGAAATGCAATCGCCCTGAACGCCATCAGCCCACACTCCCCTCCAGCGAGATGCCGATCAGCTTCTGAGTCTCGGCCATGAATTCCATCGGCAATTGCTGCAGCACGTCGCGCACGAAACCGTTGACGATCAACGCCACTGCCTCTTCGCTCGATAGACCGCGGGAGCGGCAATAAAACAGTTTGTCGTCCGAGATCTTCGACGTCGTGGCTTCGTGTTCGAAGTGCGACGACGCGTTCTTGGCCTCGATATACGGCACGGTGTGGGCGCCGCACATATCGCCGATCAAAAGGCTGTCGCAATTGGTGAAATTACGCGCGTTGGTCGCCTTCGGATGCGTGGTCACGAGCCCGCGGTATGTATTCTGCGAGCGCCCGGCTGCGATGCCCTTGGAAATGATACGGCTCGACGTGTTCTTGCCGAGATGGATCATCTTGGTGCCGCTGTCGACTTGCTGGCGGCCGTTGGAGATGGCGATCGAATAGAACTCGCCACGCGAGCCGTCGCCGCGCAGGATGCAGCTCGGATACTTCCACGTGATGGCCGATCCGGTCTCGACTTGTGTCCAACTGATCTTACTGTTCTTGCCGCGACAATCGCCACGTTTGGTGACGAAATTATAAATGCCGCCTTTGCCGTCCTTGTCTCCCGGATACCAATTCTGAACCGTCGAATATTTAATCTCGGCATCGTCGAGCGCGATCAATTCGACCACCGCTGCGTGCAGCTGATGCTCGTCGCGCATGGGCGCGGTGCAGCCTTCGAGATAACTGACGTAGCTGCCTTTATCGGCGATGATCAGCGTGCGCTCGAACTGGCCGGTGTTTTTCTCGTTGATTCGAAAATAAGTCGATAATTCCATCGGGCAACGGACGCCCGGCGGAATGTAGACGAACGAGCCTTCCGAAAACACCGCGCAGTTGAGCGCTGCATAAAAATTATCAGTCGGCGGCACGACAGTGCCGAGATACTTCTTCACGAGTTCGGGATGGTCGCGCAGCGCCTCCGACAGCGGGCAGAAGATGACGCCGGCTTTAGCCAGTTCCTTTTTGAACGTGGTCGCGACGGACACGCTGTCGAACACGGCGTCAACGGCGACGCGGCCCTTCAACTGTTCAAAGCCGTCCCGCTGATCGTCGTCGACCGAGGCCATCGGTACATCTTTCCGAACCCCTGCCAGAATTTCCTGCTCGCGCAGGGGAATGCCAAGCTTGGCGTAGGTTTTGAGAATTTCCGGATCAACTTCATCGAGCGACTTGGGTCCGCTCATGCTCTTAGGCTGCGAATAATAATGCAGCTTCTGGAAATCGATCTTGGGATAGTCGACCTTCGCCCACGTGGGCTCATCCATCGTCAGCCAACGCCTGTAGGCGTCGAGCCGCCATTCCAGCATCCACGCCGGCTCGTTTTTTTTATGCGAGATATAGGCGACGATCTTCTCGTCGAGACCCATCGGCGCGAGTTCGCTTTCGATGACGGTTTCGAAACCGTACTTGTATTGGTCGACGTCGAGCGCCTTGACCTGATCGATCGTCTGTTGAACTGCGGCCATGTCTCTCTTACTCGATGTTCGTGTGCTGACGCGCTCTCAGGCGGCTTTTGCCGCGGTGCGCGAAATGGTGTCCCAGACGGACAGGAAACGTCTGATATCGTCATCCGTCGTCGTTGATCCGATACTGATACGTAAAGCGGAGCGTGCGAGATCGCCCGGCAGCTTCATCGCCTGCAACACGCGGCTCGCGCCAACTTTGCCGGAGGAACACGCCGACCCGGCACTCAGGGCGATGCCCGCCAGATCGAATTTGATCACCAGCGTTTCAGCCGAAAGTCCGGCACGAGCGACGCAGGTGGTATTCGGCAGGCGTGACACCGCGTCGCCGATCACGACCGCGTCCGGCGTCACCATACGGATATGCTGCTCGATGCGGTCACGCAATCGCGATTGTCTCTCAAGCCCGACGACGTCCTGTCGTGCCGCCTCGGCTGCAGCCCCGAAACCTGCGATGCCCACGATGTTTTCCGTGCCCGCGCGTCGTCGACGCTCCTGGCCGCCACCGACCAACAAATTCGGCAGTGACGCGCCGTTGCGGCAGATCAAGGCGCCAACCCCCTTGGGG
>JANOAW010000133.1:0-1630 GCA_031411355.1 Hyphomicrobiaceae bacterium
CCACGCACGGCCCCGAGATGGCCAGCGCCGAGCTGAACCGCAAGCTCATGCTCGCGCTGCAGGTGCTCAACGAGCCCGCATCCGTCACCGGCCCCGGTGCGCCGCGCCAGCACGCGCTCGACCAGGCGCGCGAGCTGGTCACGCGGGTGGGCAACCAGTCGAACCTGATCCTCGACCCGGACCTGGACAGCTACTACACGATGTCGCTGATCCTGCTGCGCTACCCGACGCTGCTCGACGTGGTCGCGCAGATCACGCCGCGCCTGCACGACGTGGTCGGCGGCGCCGCGATCGACCCGGCCGAGCGCACCCGGCTGTTCGTGCTCGAAGGCGAGCTGCGCGCCGCCGGCGCCACGATCCAGTCCGACTACGCCGAGGCGATCGCCGCGTCGACGCCGATGCTGGGCGTTCGCCTGTCGCCCACGCAGGCCGAACTGGCGGCGACGATCGACCGCTTCCGCGCGGTGGTGCGCCAGGTCGCGGCCGGCGAGCCGGTCGAGCGGCGCCAGATCGATGCCGCCGAACGCAGCGTGCTCGACGCGCTCGACAGCGCCTGGGGCCGCGGCAACGCCGAACTGACCCGGCTGATCGACGTGCGCGTGCACGACTTCTTCGTCCGCATGTGGATCCACCTCGGCACCGCCGCCGGGCTGCTCGGCTTCATCCTGCTCGCGGTCTACTACGTCGCGCAGCGCATCTCGCGGCCGCTGCGCGGGCTGTCCGAAGTGGTCGACACGGTGCGCCGCACCGGCGACCACACGCTGCGCTCCAACAGGGACAGCGGCGACGAGATCGGCCGCCTGGTGCTCGGCTTCAACGAGATGCTGGCGCAGCTCGACCGGCAGCGCGAGCGCGAACAGGAGATGGCCGCCAGCGCGCGCGCCGCCGAGGCCCAGCAGCGCCTGCTCGAGCTGATGCCGGTGCCGCTGATGGTGACCTCGGTGCCCGACCACCGCGTGCTGCACGCCAACCCGCAGGCGCGCGAGTGGCTGAGCGAAGCCGCGACCGACCCGTGGGCCAATGGCATCACGAGCGAGCTGCGGCGACGCTTCTTCCAGCAGCTCGCCGACCAGGGCGTGGTGCACGAATTCGAGGTGCGCTGGCAGCACGGCGGCCACGCCAACTGGGCCTTGCTCTCGGCGCGCCGGCTCGACTACCAGGGGCAGGACGCGGTCGTCACCGCGTTCACGCCGATCAACGGGCTGAAGGCGCTCGAGCAGCGTCTCGAACTGTGGGCCAAGGTGTTCGAGGCCTCGTCCGAGGGCATCACGCTGCTCGACGCGGGCGGGCGCATCGTCTCGGCGAACCTCGCGATCTGCCGCGCCGGCGGCTTCGATCCGAGCGCGCTGATCGGCCCGGAACTCGACTTCGTGCGCGTCGACGACGTGCCGGCGCCACGAGCACGCGACATCTGGTCCACCGCGCAAAACCGCGGCTGGTGGCGCGGCGAGGTCTCGGTGCGGCGCCGCGACGGCGACACCTACCCGGCGTGGGCCGTGCTCACCGCGGTGCGCGACGCGACCGGCACCTTGGCCCACCACATCTTCAGTTGCCTGGACATCACCGACCGCAAGGCCTCGGAGGAGCGGGTTCGTTATCTGGCCCACCATGACGTGTTGACCGGCCTGCC
>JANOAW010000134.1:0-1792 GCA_031411355.1 Hyphomicrobiaceae bacterium
GTGCCGAATTCAAACAGCGGGTCGGCCATCAATTGCGACGTGCGTGTCGTGTGCGACGCCATCCAGCGCCCGCCCATGAACAACGTCGCCTTCACGCCCTCGCGCCGCAATATGTCGATGATGGCGCCGTCGTAGCCGGCGAGCTCCTGCGGTTGTTCACAGAAATCGAGTGTGAGGGCGATCAACTTGCGGCTGCCCGGCGGCAGGTCGACGCGACGAATAGCACCCCGCAGATGAGGCGCGACCGGCACCGTCGACGGCTGGCCAGGAGACGTGCGCAACGGAGCTGGTCTGGCGAGACGAACGGGCAGACGTTCACGCGGATCGGCTGCGAGCGACGCTGTTGCAAAGCAGGCCGCCTGCAGATCAGCGCGCGGGTCGGCCACGGCTGGACCCGCGGTCGACAGCAGTCCAGCGACACCGGCAACCAGAAAACCGGCGACCAGAAAAAAGTGCGATCGAACATGGACCAAACCTCGGCTGCAGAGGTCGCTTGCCAAGATTTGATCGGCCGCGGCGACATCCGTGCCTCGTCGCCGATTGTGGTCATCGTGTGGTGACGACGGTATCGGACTCAGCCGGCCGCTCACTCGTCCAGCACTTCCTTCACCTTGGCCGCCAGTTGCGGCAACGAGAACGGCTTGGCCAGGAAGTGGAAGGGCGTATCGGCGTCGAGACTCTTGTCGAAGGCGTCGCGCGGATAACCTGACACGAAGATGATCTTCAGCTTCGGGTGCAACTTCAACATCTCCTTGTACATCGTCGGGCCATCCATCTCGGGCATGATCACATCCGAGACGACGACGTCGACCATGCCGCCCGCGTCGGCCAGCACATCCAAGGCCTCGGCACCCGTCACGGCTTCCAAGACGTCGTAGCCTTGGCGTTGGAGTGCGCGGACGGCGAAGTTGCGGACCCCGTCCTCGTCCTCGACCAGCAGAACGCGGCCGGTGCCGGTGAGATCGCGCACGGGTTCTTTTTTCTTCGCGTCGGCAGCGGCGGCAACAGCTGCGTCTTCTTCGTCGGTCGGGATGTGGCGCGGCAGGAAGACGCGGAATGTCGTGCCTTTGCCAATCTGGCTATCGGGATAGATGAATCCGCCGGTCTGCTTGACGATACCGTACACGGTCGAGAGGCCGAGCCCGGTGCCTTTGCCGACGTCTTTGGTGGTGTAGAATGGCTCGAAGATGCGAGCCATCACGTCGGCACTCATGCCGGTGCCGGTGTCTTCGACTTCAATCAGCACATATTCGCCCGCGATCATGCCGACGCCGCCGTATTTCAAACTCTCGCGCGCCGTCACGTTCTTGGTGCGCATGGTCAGGCGCCCACCTTTGGGCATGGCATCACGGGCGTTGACGGCGAGGTTCATCAGCACTTGATCGAGCTGTGTGCGATCGGCCCGGATGGGCCACAAATGGCGGGTCGGCACATGCTTGATATCGACCATTTCGCCGATGGACTTCTTGAAGTTGGCGCCAAAATCCTGCAACGCCTCGTTGACGTTCAGAGTTTCGGGCTCCAGCGTCTGCTTGCGCGAGAAGGCCAGCAACTGGCGCACCATGCCGGCCGCGCGTTGGGCATTGGAGCGGATGTCGATGAACTCGCGATAGCCTGGATCCGACGGACGCTGTTTCAGCAGCATCAGGTCCGACAGACCCATGATGACCTGCAACACATTGTTGAAATCATGCGCGATGCCGCCGGCGAGCTTGCCGATGGCTTCCATCTTCTGGCTCTGGGCGAACTTGGCTTCGAGTTCTTTCTGCTCGGTCGCATCGGCGACGTAAAT
>JANOAW010000135.1:0-7910 GCA_031411355.1 Hyphomicrobiaceae bacterium
TCGGCACCTTCGGTGAAGTCGCACGGACGAGCATGGTGCGCCATGCCTTCAACGTCTTGACGCAAGGGCGGCGCAAGACACGCCTGATCTGCTTTTCCGACGACATGGACGGCCTGCGCAAAGTACCGGATAATGTGCCCAACAAGGACATGTTGCGCGCCTATATCGACAAGCCGTTGACCAGCGTCCCAGATCCCTTCACCAACCGCTATCCGAGCTTTGCGCACCACAACAACGCACGCCTGATGGCGTTTCTCGATCAATTCGGCTTCGAGTACGAATTTTTCTCGGCCACCGAGCGCTACAAGAGCGGCGACATGGACGCCACGTTGCTGCGCATGCTCGAGGTCTATGACGACGTCATGGCCATCATCCTGCCGACGCTCGGTCCCGAGCGGCAGGCGACATACTCGCCGTTCCTGCCGGTCTCGCCCACCAGCGGAAAAGTGCTGCAAGTGCCGATGATCGAGCGCAATTCCAAGGCCGGGACCATCGTCTACGTCGATCCCGACACGGGCAAAAAAGTCGAGACCAAGGTCACCGGCGGCGCGGTCAAGTGCCAGTGGAAAGCCGATTGGGCCATGCGGTGGACGGCCCTCGGCGTCGACTACGAGATGGCTGGCAAGGATCTGATCGACAGCGTCACGTTGTCGTCGAAAATCTGCAGGGCGCTGGGCGCCACGCCGCCTGAAGGCTTCAACTACGAACTGTTCCTCGACGAAAAGGGTGGCAAGATCTCGAAGTCGAAGGGCAATGGTCTGACCATCGACGAATGGCTGACCTATGCAAGTCCTGAGTCGCTGTCGCTGTTCATGTTTCACAAGCCGCGAGCGGCGAAGAAGCTGTTTTTCGACGTCATTCCGAAGACCATGGACGAGTATCTGACGTTTCTGTCGAAAGTCGACAGCGAAGAGGGCAAAGCGCGGCTCGATAACCCGGTCTGGCACATTCACTCGGGTACGCCACCGTCGGCGACCTTGCCGATTTCGTTCGGCTTGCTGCTGAACCTCGTTTCGGTCTCCAACACCGAGGATAAAAGTGTGCTGTGGGGCTTTATCCGCCGCTATGCGCCCGACGCGACGCCTGAAAATCAGCCGATCCTCGACAAGCTCGCCGGCTATGCCATCAACTACTATCGGGATTTCGAGTTGCCGGCGAAGACGTATCGAGCAGCGATGGGCATCGAAATCGACGCGTTGAAGGCGCTCGATGCGGCGTTGGCTGCGGCCCCACGCACCGCGACCGCCACCGAATTGCAGGATCTCGTTTATGCAGCCGGTAAATCCAACGGCTATTCCAAGGAGACACTGCGCGCTTGGTTTCAGGCCATCTACGAAGTCCTGCTCGGCACCAGCCAGGGGCCGCGCTTCGGATCGTTCATCCATCTTTATGGCATCGACGAGACCCGCGCGCTGATTGCCAAAGGGCTCGCGGGAGGCTTGCTCAACTAGGCGCCTATTACTTCGGCCGTTGCATCGGTCGGGGTGACGGCACGTCGGCTGATGGTGGGCGAACGACGAAGTCGCGCGCCTCCGTTGCCGCGCCCGGCAGATCGAAATGCCACCACTCCTTGGCATAATTGCGAAAGCCGGCGCTTTGCATGCGCGCGACGAGGAAATCCCGCTGCCGTCGTGCGTCGCCCGTTATTGACGGATCGGCCGTATTCGAGCGCGCACTGAAACAATCGTAGCCGGTGCCGAAATCGAGGCTGTTGTCGGCGCGCCGGTCGCTTGCCGGAGCGGTGCAAGCGGCCAACGGGGGGCGGTCGTCACGTGGGGGAATGGCCGAGCCGCGGCGCACGATGGTGAGGTCGACGGTGTTGCCCTTCGAATGCGTCGAATTGCGCGAGATGTAGCCGAGCGAGAACAGATCACGCTTGTCGACGCCTGGATAGAATTCCGCGCGCATCTTCGTGTCGGCGGCGTCCTCGGCCCACGCTTCGAAAGCCCGCACGGCGCGCACTGGTCGATAACAATCATAGACCTTCAAAGACAGGCCGTCCCGGTGCAGTGCGTCCTGGACCTCCCGGAGGGCGAGGGCCGTTCGGCGCGTGACGATACATTCGGCGGCCTCGTAGCCGGGAACGACGCGCCCGAGAAAATTGTCCGTGCCGGCGTACCGCATGTCTTGCTGGATGGTGGCGTCGACCTCGCGCAGATATACGAACGGCATTGGCAATGGTTCGGCGGCGGTGGCCGTGGTGGCCCCGACAAGTGCTAAAGCTGCAAAGCGCAATCGACCGTTCCGATGCATCTGACATTTCCCCGCGGCTCGACGATATGCCGCCTGTGTATTTGTGACTGATCAAAAGTCAGCCACCAACAGGCCGGCGCATGTGGCACTTCGCGCGGCGCGCCGGGTCTCGTATTGCCGCACCGGTTCGTCGTCACCATGTCGTGAGCGCCGAAACGGAAACCTGATATCGCCACGTTTGCGTACCAAGGGCGACACATCGTTGCGTCGCCACCGATCCGTTGCAAGAGAGGCCCCGTTGCCAAGCTCGATCATTTCTCTGTCCCACGTCGGACTGAAGCTCGACAGCCGCGCTGGACCCGTCGAAATCCTGCACGGCGTCACGCTCGTGATTCCTGCCGGCCAATCGGTCGCTATCGTCGGACCGAGTGGGTCAGGCAACAGCTCGTTGCTCATGATCATGGCTGGCCTGGAAAAAGCGACGACCGGCTCTGTTACGGTCGCCGGCCACGATTTTTCAGCGCTCGGCGAAGACGCGTTGGCGCTCGCCCGGGGGCGCGATATCGGCATCGTCTTTCAATCGTTCCATCTCGTGCCGACCATGACGGCGCTTGAAAACGTCGCCTTGCCGCTCGAGCTGCAGGGCGTTGCCGATGCTTTCGACCGCGCGCGGGCACTTTTGGCCGAGGTCGGACTGGCGCATCGCCACGAGCATTTTCCATCGCAGTTGTCTGGCGGCGAACAGCAGCGGGTGGCGCTCGCCCGCGCGCTGGCGCCGAGGCCCAAGATTTTGTTCGCCGACGAGCCGACCGGTAATCTCGACGCCAAGACCGGAACCTCGGTGACCGATCTTCTCTTCGGCCTGCATGAGAAACGACAAACGACATTGGTTCTGGTCACGCACGATCCGGTTCTGGCGCAGCGGTGCAAACGCATCGTCACGATGAGCGACGGTCGCCTTGCAGACACGACAGCTGAGAAGACCGCGGCATGAGCGTCGATACCCTGTCCAAATCGGCGGAGCCGCGCTCGGCACCGTCCAAGCTGCCCTTGGCGATCCGGCTGGCGCTACGCGAGTTTCGCGCGGGATTATCAGGTTTCTATGTTTTCATCGCCTGCATCGCCCTCGGCGTTGCCGTCATCGCGGGCGTTGGTGCGCTCGGCGATGCGTTGCGCTCGAGCTTTGAGAGACAGGGCGCGACCTTGTTGGGCGGCGATGCAACTCTGACCAGGCCGCACCAACGCGCATCGGCGAGTGAACGCAGTTGGATCGACGCTCAGGGCCGTGTCAGTGAAACAGCGACCGTCCGATCGATGGCCCGGCGCACGGACGGTGAAGACCAGATCCTCGTTGAAATCAAAGGCGTCGACGCAAATTTCCCGCTCGTCGGCGACGTCCAACTGTCCGACGGCTCGGCCACGACCAGCGTCCGCATCAGCGATACACTGTCGACCGGCTCGGGGGTTGCGGTCGAGCCGATCGTGCTCGAACGCCTCGGTTTGAAACTCGGCGACAGCTTGCAACTCGGCGCAACCAATCATGTCGTGCGCGCGACCATCGTCTCCGAGCCAGACAAGATCGCCGATCGCCTGAGTGTTGGGCCGCGCCTCTTGATGTCGAGTGCAGCGCTCGAAAAGACGGGGCTCATCGACCCCGGCAGTCTCGTCAGTTGGCGCTATGCGATCAACATAAAGGATCCGGTCGCGGCCTCGGCCGGCCTGCCAGCATTCGCCGATCTCGCCCGCAAAAATCTACCCGAGGGCGGTTTCACCATTCGTGATCGGCGCGATCCCTCGCCATCCGTCACCAAGACACTCGAGAGGTTGCGGCAGTTCTTGACCCTTCTGGGGTTGACGGCGCTGCTGGTCGGCGGTGTCGGCGTCGCCAACGCCGTGACGACCTATATCGACCGTCGACGGCCCGTGATTGCCATCCTCAAAGCAGTTGGCGCCACCACCGGCACGATCTTCGCCCTGCACCTCGCCCAGATCATGTTGATCGCCGGTATCGGCGTCGGCATCGGCCTCATCTTTGGACTTGCAGTGCCGCTCGCCATCGGAGCCGCATTCGGGAGCGCGCTGCCCATCCAGGCCGACATCATGGTGCATCCATCGAGCCTGGCAACGGCCGCCGCGTATGGATTGCTGGTCACTCTGGTATTCACGCTGTGGCCGCTTGGGCGCGCCGAACAGGTCAGGGCGACTGCACTGTTTCGCGACGATGTCGCACCTGAGAACGTTTGGCCTCGCCCGCGTATTCTCGGGTTGCTGGCGGCCTGCGTGCTGGCTTTGACGGCTATGGCGATCCTGGGTTCGGATGCCAAGAAACTGGCAGCGGGCTTCACCGGCGCAGTCGTCGGCGTGCTCGCAATCTTCTTGGCCCTCGGGACGCTCGCCGGCGTTGTCGCGCGATCCGTCCCCCGACCGCGTCGACCAGAAATCGCACTCGCGATCGGCAGTATCGGGGCGCCCGGCGGTCTTGCGCGCTCGGTCGTGTTGTCGCTCGGCACAGGCTTGTCGCTGCTGGTTGCGGTCGCGCTGGTCGACCGCTCGATCATCGGCGAACTCTCGGGCCGGATTCCACAGACGAGCCCCAATTATTTCGTCCTCGACGTCAAGAAGTCAGAGGTCGCCGGATTCGAGGAGGTTGTGCGCCGACGCGAACCGAAGGCCGAAATCCACACCGCGCCCATGCTGCGGGGGCGCATCGTCAAGGTCAACGGTACGCCCGCCGAGCAATTGCAACTCAAGCCCGAGCATCAGTGGGTGCTCAACGGTGATCGCGGCCTGTCATATGCCGAGACGGTACCTGAGGGCTCGAAGGTGACTGCGGGAACTTGGTGGGACGCGAATTATGCGGGCGAACCGCTGGTCTCGTTCGAAGGTGAACTTGCCAAAGGCCTTGGCCTGAAGATCGGCGACAGTGTGGTCGTCAACGTGCTCGGCCGTAACGTCACAGCCCGGCTGTCGAACTTGCGTGAGGTGAAATGGGAGAGCTTGGCGATCAACTTCGTCATGGTGTTCAGCCCCAACACGCTGCGCGCGGCACCCCATAACGTGCTCGCCACAGTGACCTTGCCGCGCGATGCGCCGCTGTCGCAGGAGGCTGCGATCGCGCGCGACATCGGCAAGGCCTATCCGGGCGCCTCTGCAATCCGCGTCAAGGATGCCATAAACCAGTTCAACGCCATTTTCGGGCGCATCATGACGGCGATCCGCGCTGCCGGGTCGATCACGCTCGCAGCTGGCGCGCTGGTCCTTGCGGGAGCCCTGGCGACGGCCCAGCGCAAACGCATCAAACAAGCCGTGATTTTGAAAGCACTGGGGGCGACTCGCCGGCGCATTTTGACCAGCCATCTGGTCGAATATGGCCTGCTCGCCGTTTTCACCGGCTTGGTCGCAATTCTGGTCGGCAGCGTCGCCGCATGGATCACGGTGCGCCGGGTGATGGACCTCGAATTCGTATTTTCGCTCTCGGCTGTGGCGCAGGCGATCGGATTGGCGCTGATGATGGTCGGTGTGTTCGGCGGCTATGGCACGTGGCGCGTGCTGCAGGCGCGGCCCGTGCCGTACCTGCGATCAGAGTAATGCGTCGGATCAACCGGCATCTCACCCCGTGATGCAGTGGCGCGCGAGGTCGTCCTTGATCAAGCTGATGACATCACGTCCGCTGAGGCGATTGGCTTGCAGCATGTCCGTCGCCTTCGTCCAAGCGTCGGACGAGGTACGGCGATGCAACAGATAGGCACTCTTGGATTGCGCCGGCAACGCCGCCAACGCGCGCTCGAACCGCGCGTCGGTGTCGATGCGAAGCGCGAAATTTTCCCGCCCATCGAAAAAAGCCGCGGAAAATTTGCCCGCGTTCGGGAAGCGTTCGGCTTCGAAGCCGACAGAGAGGGTGTGGGCGGTATCGCCGACCACGTCGAGTATCATTTTGTATGTCCAGATCGACCGAAAATCTGTCGAGGCGGCGTCGGTACCGGCAGACAATGCGGCGAGACTGCGCAAGCGGTCCGGCCCCATAACGGCAACATATTCAGCGTCGGCTTTTTGCGCATCGAGGCCGGTCGCATTGGCCGCATCACGTGCGTCGGCAACTGTGACGAAAATCGTTCGCGCCAATGAACCGTAGGCGTCGCGTGTCAGCCCCCGGGCGCTCCTGCAGGCTGGGTCGGCACTGTCGGATAGGCCCTGACCCATCGCGGCGATAAGGCGTCGACCAAGTGTCGTCTCGGTCACCACGGCAGCAGCCGGCACGGGAAAGGTGCGGGCGAACTCGGGTCTCGGTGTCGGCTGCGCGGTGGCCCGCGGGATGCTGATTGCACCCGTGATGGCGACAGCTGCCACCAAACTCGAATACACAAAGAGTGTTCTGAACTTGCGCACCGTAAGTTTCCCGCGGCCAAGGCAACTGTCGCGGTCATCTTCGATTTTCACGACCCGTGCAATGTTTCGCACATCGATTGAAGATATGTATCGACACACCGCTTGTGAGGTTGAGCGGATTGGGGCATCCTCACGCCAAGTGCCATCTATGCAAACGGTGGCGGGTGGCCTTGATTTTGGCGCATGGCTCCCCAATTGTACGCAGTCTATTCGGTCGCCACATGCGGGGCGCGCCGGTGTGATATGGCCCTACAGGGTCTTGGAACGAGGAAGGGGTTGCAATATGGCAGACAACAACTGGCTGGCACAGGGCGCTCCCGGCGCTCGCGTCGGCACCGATGCTGGAGCTGGTGCGGTCGTCGACCAGGGTCTCCGATCCTATATGGGACGGGTCTACAACTATATGGCCGCCGGCATCGCTCTGACCGGACTGGTTGCCTACGTGATGTTTACGTTGACTGTAACCAATGATCCGGCGCTGGCAGCAAAAGGGGCGTCGATGCTCCGTCGTGGCCTGTATCTGACAGACCTCGGCCGGTTCCTCTACAGCTCGCCGATGATCTTCGTCCTGATGTTCGCACCTCTGGCGTTTTCGTTCTTCCTCGCCTTCCGCATCAACTCGATGAGCGTCGGCGGAGCGCAGATCGCGTTCTGGTCCTTTGCGGCCGTGATGGGTGTGTCGTTGTCGACCATCTTCATCCGCTACACTGGCCAGTCGATCGTGCAGGTGTTCGCGATCACGGCAGCCACATTCGGCGCGCTGTCGCTCTATGGCTATACGACCAAGCGTGACCTCTCGGGCTGGGGAACCTTCCTGATGATGGGTATGTGGGGTCTCTTGTTCGCATCGCTCGGCCACTTCGCCTATGCGATGTTCACCGGGACATCCATCGCCGGTCTGTCGTTCGCTATCTCGTGCATTGGTGTGCTGATCTTCGCCGGCCTCACGGCCTACGACACGCAGCAGATCAAGGACACCTATTACGAGATTTCGCACGACGCGACCATGGTCGGCAAAGGCGCGATCATGGGTGCCTTGAATTTGTACATCAACTTCATCGCGATCTTCCAATACCTGCTGTCTCTGCTCGGCAATCGCGAGTAATCTTCAGTCGTCTCCGTAGAGCTTCCTCGACCCGTCGGACATCCGGCGTTGGGCCATCGCCATCCACCACCCCGCCGAGCCGCCCCGCCTCTTCTGGGACGAGGCCTACGCCCGCGCGACGCCCTTCGGCGGCATCGTGGCCCCCGAGGACTTCAACCCCTTCGCCTGGATGGCCGCCGAGCCCGCCGGCCTGCAGGCCCGTCCCGTCGGCGGCCGCCCCGACGAG
>JANOAW010000136.1:0-4256 GCA_031411355.1 Hyphomicrobiaceae bacterium
TCTTGTTGACCCGCAGCCAGGACCCACTCGGTCATCGGCGGTATTGGCCGATCTACGAGGCAGCCGCAGCCTTTGGGCTACCGGTCGCCATGCACGTGTTCGGTGCCGGCGGTCATCCCTACACAGGTGCGGGCTGGCCCTCGTATTATATCGAAGAAGGCTCGGGGCACTCCACCTCGTGTCAGACAGTCGTCACCAGCCTCGTCATGGAAGGGGTCTTCGCGCGCATTCCGGCATTGAAAGTCGTCGTGGTCGAAGGCGGTTTCGGCTGGCTGCCTGCTCTCTCGTGGCGCCTCGACCGGCTGTTCGAAACCATGCGGGACGAGGTGCCGCATCTCACGCGCAAACCGTCGGAGTACATTCGTGAGCACATCTGGCTGACGACCCAGCCCATGGAAGAACCTCTGGATCGGCGACAGCTCCTCGATGTCGTCGACTGGGTCGGCGCGGATCGGCTGGTATTTGCCAGCGATTATCCGCATTGGGATTTCGACGATCCGTTTCGCGCGTTTCCAGCCGGTATCGCTGAAGCCGACAAGACGCGCATCCTGACCGTAACAGGTAAATCCGTGTATCGACTGATGGCGTAGCTTTCGACTTGCAATTTGCAGCGTCCGGCCGCAACCAGCAAGAAACGAAGGAGCATTCGTCATGATCGGCCGCCTCAACCATGTCGCGATCGCCGTCAGATCGCTGAGCGCGGCGACCGAGACCTACGCCTCGACGCTCGGCGCCAAGGTTTCGGCGCCACTCGTGATGCCGGAACACGGCGTGACGGTCGTCTTCGTCGAGCTCGCCAATACCAAGATCGAGTTGCTTGAGCCGCTCGGCGCCGGATCGCCGATCGCCAAGTTTCTCGACAAGTCACCCGACGGTGGCATCCATCACGTCTGTTATGAAGTCGACGACATCATCGCCGCGCGCAACCAGTTGCAGGCCAGAGGAGCGCGCGTGCTCGGCGACGGCCAGCCGAGGATCGGCGCACATGGCAAGCCCGTGCTGTTCCTGCATCCCAAGGATTTCCTCGGCACGCTGGTGGAGCTCGAGCAGGTGTGAAGACCGACGTTCCCACCCGCTTGCGTGCCTTTGCGGATTATTCCTGGCGCGGGCACGTACCGACGTTCGACGATACGCGTCCTTTGCTGGTATTCGACGGCGTGTGTGTGTTGTGCTCGCGATCGATGCATTTCATTGCGCGCAATGACGTCGATGGATCGATCCAATTCACGGCAGCGCAGTCGTCTCTGGGTCGTGCCCTGTTCGCGCACTTCGACTTGGACGCAGACACCTTCGAGACCGTTCTGTGGCTCGAACACGGTCGCGCTCTTGGAAAGAGAGATGCGATCGCCGGCATCGGGCGGCATCTGCGCCGTCCATGGCGCATCGCGTCAATGGTCGGGTGGTTGCCGCGCCGCGTCGCCGATGCCGCCTACGATCGATTGGCCGGCAGTCGGTATCGACTGTTCGGCCGCACGGACATCTGCATGCGGCCCGACCCGTCGTGGGCCGGCCGCGTCATCGGATCGTAGTTCGATCAGTGGATTTCGTCCTGGCGCAGCAGCGCTGCCTTGAGCTTGACGATGTCGAAACCCGGCTTCTTGGCTTCATCCAGGATAGCAGCCTCCTTGCGGGTCAGCAGATCGCAGGCAGCCGGGATCTTCGCCGCTGCGGCCTCCGGAATGACCACGGCCCCGTGACGGTCGGCGTGGATCAGGTCGCCTGAACGAACCAGCATGCCAGCAACGCGCACTTGTTGGCCGAACCCGGCAAGATGCACATGGGCATGACTTGGCGCATAGGAACCAGCCAGCGCGTGAAACCCCGGCGCCCACATGTGGATATCGCGAATGCATCCGTCGGTCACGACGCCCTGCAGTCCCAGCGCTTTGTGAACCGTCGACTGCACCTCGCCCCAGAACGCGCCGTATCCAAGTTCGGCGCCATCGAGGTCCTGAATGACCGAAATACCGGGCTGCGGCCCCGACGCCACATACTCGTAATACGACACGCGCTGCTCACGCGCCTTGATGCCGCTGATTTCGTTCACATGCGTCGCGCGGATGGTGGCGGTTTTCGCATAGCCGACCATGGGCGGCAGATCGGGGAAGGGGCAGTGCAGATGTTTGACCGTGTAGCCGGTCAGGCGGCGATCCGGGGCGACGATTTCGAGCGCGTTGCAAATCGTCGGTGTGTCGTACGATTTGAGCTGTTCGAGCAGTGCGGCGTCGATCATGTCGGGCTCCGTTCGTGTTCAGCCTGCTCCCATACACATCCCCGGCGGTTTCGGACACTGCCTCGTCGCCGCCACGATTTCGCAACCGGTGTTGCGTGTCGCGCTCTCGGCGCCCGACGGTGACATCAGTGCAAGCGCTTTGTTCCATAGACTGTTGGGCTGAGCGTGTCGGGTACCGTCAGCCCATATTTCCAGTATTTCATGTCGGACTTGGCCGTGATCGGCATCTTGCTCGACGCGTCGAGTGCGTAGTTAAAATAAACGAATGCGTCCGTGCCACTGACGTCGATGGTCTCGACCAGTCGCGTTGAGGTGTCCAATTCTGCCAAAGAAGACGCGAGTCCTGCGGTCGGCGCGGCCACCTCCAACTGCATGGTCGGCGATGTCGTGATGCCTATGCTGATCTCGGCGGCCGCCTCGATCGATTTTCGGAGGACCGCAGTCACGGGAACTTCACCGCCGCACTGCTGCAGTTCGATCTTGCACGTCAAATTGACCGCCACGACCCGCTTGCCGTCGATCCGCAACGGCGCGACCAAGGTCCAGACCGATGACGACCCATCACCATGCAATGGCGTAAATACACGCAGAGTCAGCGTGGCGCCGTCAGCCTTGGCCGGGTGGCTGTAAAACACAAAACTCGACCAAGTCGAACTGTCTCCGGGCGACACGGTTTTGCGCGACACGGCGCACCTGTTCCACAATGCTATACCGGAGAAATACGGCTCGCACGTCAATAGCCAGTCCGCAATCTTGATGCGTCGAGCCACCAGCGGCTTACTCGTTCGATCCCATCCGATCCCGACCATAGCCGCGGCCATCACGTCGGAGCGAAATGGGCGCAAGCGGATCTGTGTGGTCAAACGGGAATGGACCTCGGGTTTTTGCAGGCCGTTGGTCGACTGGATGACATCGGCGGTGACATCGGTCATCATCTCCGTCACTGCAAGGCCGGGCCGGTCGAGATGCTTGAGGAGCGCCGTCGTGAAGGGGCTATTGCGGCCGGCGCCGCCGCTGTCGCCCTTGGCATTCGGCTGCCACGTCGAATAGCTGATCAAAGTATTTTCACCCGCGGTGCCGACGTTCGGCATCGAGCGGAGGGGAGCGTCGCGGCACGCATCCAACAAAACGATGGTCGCCCGCGCGGCCCGACCGAGCTCGCCGATCATCTCGTCAGCGCCGAGCCCCGGCACGGTGTCACCACCGACGCGGCTGTCTATTGGCGCCAGATAACTCCGCCCGTCGACCTGTTTACCATGGCCGGAGAAAAAGAACAGAGCGACATCGGCATCCCGTGCCCGAGAGAGAAAACTTCGGAATACGGTATCGAAATTCTGTTGATCAACATCCAGACCGAGCGTGACCGCGAACCCAAGCCCTTCGAGACGATAGGCCAAGTCTTTGGCATCCGTCGTCGCCGTCGAAAGCCGGGTATTGTGTTCATAAGCGCTATTGCCGATGAGCAAGGCGACGCGCCGTTCGGCAGTCGCTGCCGGCGCAAAACCCGCCATCGGGAGCAAGAGGGCCGCTAAAATAAGGGCTCGCGATCTGACCGATCGGCTCAAATCGCCGCTGTAAGAAACGAAACATTTGAGCAATTGCCTGGCCAAGGCACACCTCCAAAGTAGCATCACAAATCTAAGTGAGCGATGACCGCTTAGCAAGGTGCGTTCGCCGACGAGGGGCGAGACGCGCCACCGTTCAGAGGTCATTTACTACGGCAGCCGGCGTACCAAATCGTCGGTTGTAGTGGTTTGCAGCAAGCGCTTGACGGTGTCAATTACGCGCGGCGTCTCCGTATAAAAGGTGTGCCCCATCCAACCGTGGTCGTTTACCGGAAACCAGCGCCTATGCGTGATCAGCGTGCGCATGCGTGGGTGAGACGGCGCCTGACGTGAGCAATCTCCGAGACGCGGTGCGCCATCTGAATACGTGGCGGCGTATTGGTACAACACTTCATCCTGGGTTCCGCAGACGAGGTGCACCGGCCGCGCCACGTCGACGGCGTTCGACTCCAAGTCGG
>JANOAW010000137.1:0-1764 GCA_031411355.1 Hyphomicrobiaceae bacterium
CCGCAACAATGGCTCCGCTGGCATCACCTCCGCGCTCCCACGTTCAGGCAACGGATCGATCCAGTTTGACGGTCCGACAGGCCAGAGCTACAAGGCCGATTTCGAGCATTATCTCGCCGCTCCCGAGCGCTTCACGCTCAACAGCCTGCAGTCGTTTGGCTATGACTGGTACCGCTCCAGTACGTCGGCGGCGCCAAACCATCTCGCACCGTCGCTTCGACTGATCCTCTCGGACTTCTCGTATCTCGTTTACGAGCCGGCACTTAACGGTGCGATCAAGAACAGCATCTTCCCGCAGCCGACCGACTCGTGGCAGACGAATGTCTTTGGTGACAACGGCTACGTCTGGTGGACCGGCGAAGGCACGCAGCTCGCCTATTCGATCGCCAATTGGAAGGCTGGACGCAACACTGCGAACAATCGCTTTCTTGACGGCTCGGCCGTCGTCATCGGCTTCAGCACCGGCGTCGGTTCCGGCTGGGCTGGATCGTTCGACGGCGCGGTCGACAACGTGACCTACCAGACCTCGGCGATGCGTCAGGCCACGACGTTCAACTTTGAGACGCAGTCAGTCGTGCCGGAGCCGAGCACCTACGCCCTCTTTGCGACGGGTCTCGCTGGACTGCTGGTCGTCCGTCGGCGCCGCAAGAACTGAGGCCAGTCCGCAGGCGAAATGGCGGGCGCGTCCGACGAGGGCGCGCCCGCTTTTCAGTACGCCGGCCGAATGCCGGGCGGGACCGTATGAAACAGGTTGTATGGCGTCGGCGCAACGCATTGCAGAGTTCGATTATTGGTGATGCAGGCTACTTCAGAGGGGAGATGAAGGCACTGATCAACTCGAGCGGAATGGTGCGCCGATTGCTCAGCTTGTTTCAGCCGACGGCGCTCACCCTCCTGCGCGCGTCTCCCGACGCGCTCCACGATCGGTTCCGCACCCTTACTCGGATTCACAGCATGAAGACAAGACTCGTCATCGCTGCACTCGTGGCGGTGGTATTCCCCGGCGTTGCTACGGCGCAGGTTGGCCTGAACGGCCTCATCGGCGCGGAATGGAACGGCATCACTCCGGTCACGGTCACCTACGATCCGAATGCGCCGCTGTCGAACTTCGGTACGCCCGGCACGACAAACCACGTCATCGGGTACGAGATCTTCCTCCGCAAGGACGCGAACTTCCTGTACACGGCACTCCGTACGGTCGGGGGAAGCGCCTCGGGTTACACGTTCGCGAATCTCTACTATTCGCTGCGGGCAGGCCCGGGGCCGGTTGGCAACGCGGGGTCGAGTATCGGCTTCGAAGTGACCAACGACCGCGCCTTCTCGCCCGGCAACCCAGGCTACTTCAACGACGTCCCCGGAAACCTGTTGCAGTTCGCGACTTCAAGCACGCCAGGCGGTCCCGACATCATCGAGTCTGCGATCGACCTCTCGGTCTTTCTGGGCAATGCGCTCAATGTCACCGGATTTGGCATCGCGAATCCGGTCGGCATTCGCCTCAACCTCTCGCAGAGCTTTGGCTACAGCGTCGCCGGTGGGCAGAGCGGTTATGGTGACACGCGGCTCGGCTACGTCAGCCTCGCGCAAGACATAGTCCCCGAGCCATCGACCTACGCGCTCTTCGCTGCCGGACTCACCGCCCTCGGCGTCGTGGCTCGCCGTCGTCGCAAGGTCTGATCGCTCGTCTGCACCCTCGCAGCTCGCAAACGCCCCTGAGTCCACCCGGATTCAGGGGCGCTTGCTTTTCGCATGCTGCACTCGCCTCAC
>JANOAW010000138.1:0-9320 GCA_031411355.1 Hyphomicrobiaceae bacterium
ATCTCGCCGCACTTGAGCCGGTTCGCGAGGTCAAGGGTCGGCACGCTTCGACGCTGCTCGTCTTCGATGCGGTCGAAAAGGCACTCGACCAGATCGATGCCAAGGCGGCGTGAGGCAGATGCCCCACCGTCTGACCAAAACCGGCCGTATGTCCCGTGAGGCGATGAAGCTGCCGGTTCACGTCTACCGTTGGACGCTGAAACCGTTGATCGGCATGGAGTGCCGGCACGGGCCGAGTTGTTCGCAATATGCGCTCGACGCTATCGAGTTGAACGGTGCTTGGCGTGGGGGCTGGCTGGCGCTCGCGCGCATCTCCCGCTGTCGGCCGAACGGAACTCATGGTTTCGATCCCGCGCCCGATATTCGTGACCTGCGCCATCCCTTTGCGTCCTGGCGCTACGGCCGCTGGCGATGACATGCGGATTGTGACAGACGGATCGACGTCATTGCTCCGTTGTCCTAACGTCGATGAATTGCATCAGTCGGGGGACTGTCATGAAAGCTTGGTTTTTACGATTTCATCGGTGGCTTGCGCTCGTCTTCGCTGTTCCGCTCGCCGTTTTGATCGTCACGGGACTGATGCTGTCGGTCAATCCCATCCTGTTCGATCGCAGTGTCTCCGGTCGCAGCATCGCGCTCGCCGATGTCGAAGCGGTGCTGGCGAAATTCGATCCCGACAGAAAAGCGACGACAATCAACATGCGCGCTTATGAAGGCGTTATGATCCTGTCGGCTGGTCGGGGCAGCGCGCCGCAGCGCATCGACATTGCAAGCCGTGCCGAAGTTCCGGCGTCCCGCTCGCTCTGGTCTGAGACGATGACTTTTGCTCAGCGTCTGCATGAGACATTTCAGGATATAGGCTACAAGGGCGATGTCGGCAGCAATGCCGTCGTACAAGCCCTCGTCACCCCGATCCGCTATCCCGTGGTCACCTCGACCTACGCCATGCTGGTGTTCATGGCGCTGGGTCTATTCATGGGCTGGGGCAATTTCCGCAATTTGTTCGGTGGTTAGCATCGCATGACCGCGTGGTTTCTGCTGCCACTGACAATACTCTCGCCGCTGACGGGACTGGCCCTGTTCCACCGCATCACGTTTGCTCAGCCCCCGACACGACCGGCCGACCCGCCCGCGACGCTTGCCGAGGCCGTCAAGTTGATCGCAGCCAAGCACGACCTCGCCGACGTCATGTGGATACGCCCGCTCGGCCCCAATCTCGGCGCGCGTCTTTATGACGGCGGTAGTGCAGCCGTATTCGCGGTCACCAAGACCGGCCTCGTCGCCACGCCGAAAAGTTGGCCGCGCTTGCTGCACGAAGGCACGTGGGCAGGCAAATGGTCGGGCTTGCTCAACGTCGTGACCTCGCTTGCGTTCATCCTGTTGCTCGTCACGGGCATGACGATCTGGATGCGGCGTAAATTGCGTCGCGCAACGCGAGTGCGCACTTGAACGGTGCCGATGCCTCAAACCCATAGAGGCTCAGCCGTGGGACAGGGAGGCCCAACATATCGACGCTGTCAGCGTCGGGCGGCATGCGCGGCACGTCGGCCGCCGCGACGAGATCGATGACCAGTCGAACCCGGGCTGCGTCGACGACCGGCACCCGGACGATGCCAACGCCGCGAACTTCGATGAGGCCACGGGTTGCGCTGGGGGCGGAAACACACAGAGCGTCGCCGTGCCGTTGCAAGCGCACCTGATCATCGGCGACAAGTCGGACGTCGGCCGTCGGTGGCCAACGTGGGTGGTCGCCGTCGAGGGGCAGCAGAGCGCTCCCGCCCATCCCGATCAGTCTCAAGGCGAGGTCGCTTTTGCCGGCTCCTGACGGGCCGCGCAGAACCAGGGCGTCGCCACCCACGGCGACCGCCGTCGCGTGTATCAAAACGCTCATGTCAGCTCGATCGTTGCGCGTGACCCGTCCGCTGATACGGTTGCATGCGAGGCCGCTCGGACGCGTTCGAGGTCGGCGTCCGTCACCAGCACGATCGGGCAGGTCGTGCCATACAACTCGACGGCAACTTGCGCGCCGACAGTCAGGATCGCATCCCGCCTCGACAGGATGAAAGCCGCAGGCGCCGTGCCGAGCCGGATCGCCTCGGCGAGCACGGAGGCACCGGACGATGAGCCGCGCGCGGATGCGACAGCGATGATGCGCCCGGACAGGCAAACACCGCGGTCGGGGTGTCGTTGGTCCGTGACCGTACCGGTACCAGCATCGAACCCGCCCCAGAAACTCAGCGGCTCCGCCAGTGCCATCACCGTGCCCTGCGCCGTGCCGGCAACCAACATGATTGCGTCGATATGTGTCGTCACGACCGCACCACCTTGCCGACCGCAGCCGATGCCACACACGCAGCCAATGATCCGAAGGCGATGTCGGCGCCGAGATTGCCCGGCGCATACCAGGCCATCTTGCCGGAGTTGGTCATGATCACGCCGGTGAGGCCGACGACCTCGGTCATCAGATAGGCGCAGGTGTCGACGATCAGCGTGACGCCCGCCTGACGCAGCGTCGCCGCCGTGCCGTCAGCCTCGATGCCGGCCAGCGTCTCGCGATTGGTGTTGACGTAAAACGGGATGCGCGGCGGCGCGGCACGGATCAAGGGCAGGAGACGCTGGAACTGGGATGCGGAAAAATGGGGTGTGCCGACCGACACCGCCGACAATGCGGCACCCTCGGTCGCGGTCGACAAGCGGGCGAGCGAAGCACGCAGATCCGACGCGGTCACGGTCCGCGTCGCGCGCGGCGCCATGCCTTGCAGTGCGGCCTCCAAGGTCGGCGCCTCTGGCGTTAATCCGACCGCATGAAACATGGCGACCGCACCCGCCGAGGCGGCAGCCGCACCGAGCGCCTTCAAGTCGTCCTCGGTCGTCGCTGGCGACAATCCGTCGATGGCTGCTATGGCGGTGCCGGCTTCCGCGCCGATCAGGGCGCCGATGGCGATGGCGGTCTGCTCCGTGTCCTCGAAGGGCGACTCGGAGATGCGGAAAACGTGCGTCGCCCGGCGCTCATGCGTGAGATGCAGGCCGTACGCCGGTGCGCGTCCGGTCAAGGCGCAGGCGAGATCGAGGAAATCGCCGTATCGGTTGGTGCGGGCGCCGATGACGGAATTCGCGAACACGATGGCGTTGCTCTCGGCCCACGCGATCTGATCGCCGAGGCGTGGCTTGAACAGCGTCTGGTAGGGCGCACATGTGAATGTCGCCATACAGCCGAGCTCTTCGTGCGCGCGCATGACCCGTGCGCCATCGGTCGCGAGCTTCGCTGGCCCGCGAAAAAGTTCGGGATGAATAAGGTCCATGGAGCCGACGTTCAATGTCGTCGGCACCCGCACGCGACCTTTGGCTGCCACCGCATGTTCGACAAAATCGAGGCTCACTTGGCCGTGGTACAGGCAGCCGTCGATGTGCGCGCCGACGATGTCGAGAAACGCGGGCGCCGCCATCGCGTCGGCGAATTTGACCAGCAAGCGCATGGCGAACGCAGCGGCCTCGCCGTGCCGCCCCGCCAGCAGGTCGTGATCGATCGGCGCAAGAGCTACCGTCATGTCACCTCGTCATGCCGCGGCCGTTTTTCCAGCCGGTTGCACCGCATACCACGCCATCACAGCCAACATGAAGAGGAGTGCTGGAAGGGCAACCATATTGAGCGTCGCCCAACCGGCCTGCGCCTGCAAGGTGCCCGATGTCCCGGCCGCGAGGGCCGTGGTCGCATAGACCATGAAGTCGTGCGTGCCCTGCACTTTCGCGCGTTCGGCCGGACGGTAGGTGGTGGTCAGCAGGGCCGTACCGCCGACATAGCAGAAGTTCCAACCGAGGCCGACGAACAGGTTGGCGAGCGCGAAGTGCCAGAGCGAGATGCCCATCAGGTTGGTGGCCGCACACAATATTTCGATGCAGGCACCGACGACGACGATGGTCTTGACGCCGAACCGGTTGACCAGATGACCCGTGAAGAACGACGGCACGAACATGGCGAGCACGTGCACTTGAATGACGGTGGCACTGTCGGCGAAATCGAAGCCGCAGCCTTTCATCGCGAGGGGCGTCGCCGACATGACGAGGGTCATGACGGCATAGCCGATCATGGATGCGGTGACGGCGGCGATGAACGCCGGCTGGCGCATGATTTCGCGCATCGGCCGACCGCCCGCGCCTGTATCTGATTTAGCCGGCGCCGGGATCTGGATCATCTGCATCAGTGCCAGCATGACGGCCGCACTGGCGGCGATGGTCAGATACACGCCGGCGAACACGTGGGGATGCAAAAGGTCGACCGACCACTTCGCCATTTGCGGACCAGCAATGCCCGCCAGGACGCCGCCGGCCATGACCAGCGAAATGGCCTTGGCCTTGAACGTCTGGTCGGCAACGTCGGTGGCCGCGAAGCGATAATGCCAGGCGAAGGCCGCAGCCGTGCCCTGCAGAAAGCCGCCGAGACAGAGAAGCGCAAAACTCTGCCACCAGATGCCCGCAAACGAGACGATGCCGCCGATGATGCCGAACGTCGCGCCCAGCGAGAAACCCGGACGTCGGCCGATGCGCCCCATCAGCAGCGCCGCCGGCAAGGTCGTGCACATCAGGCCGAAGTGGGCGAGAAAGATCGGGATCGTCGCGGCGATCGCGTGCTCCGGTCCGAGGATGGCGAGGGCTGCCAAAGGCGTGGTCGCGATCGACATGGTCTGGGTGCAGTGAAACAGCGCCTGCGCTGCCGCGAGAACGGCGACGTTGCGCCGGGCCGGCTCGGACAGGAATGAAAGTGCAGACATGCGTTCGGTCCCGATTGGTATCTTGCGTGCGTCCCCTATAGACCGCAAATTGACCTCGCGGCGAGCGCCTCGCACACGCGGCTTCTTGTCGGGCGTGGCTGATGCTGTCATTGACGCGGCGGCTTCGACCGCCGTCGCCGTCCAAGGTGCCCGTTATGCAGCCCGTTATGCAGCTTTCTCGTCGCGCGCTCCTCTCAGGTCTTGCATCGAGCGCTGCGACATCAACGGCTGTCGCTCAGACAGCGGCGCTGCCCTTCGCTCAATGGGTCGAGACGTTCCGGCCACGAGCGCGTGCCCGCGGCATTTCGGACGCCACATATTCACGTGTCATGGGCGCTCTGAAACCCGACACCGCCGTCTACGCGCTCGACAAGGCGCAGCCGGAGTTTCGCGAACAGGTGTGGCAATATTTGAACCGGCGCGTTTCGGATTGGCGCATCACAGTCGGTCGTGAACGGGCAAAGCAGCATGCGGCTTTGCTCGAAAAGGTCGAGCGGACGTATGGCGTCGATCGCTTCGTCATGCTCGGCCTGTGGGGCATGGAGAGCGCGTACGGCGACGTGATCGACAACCCCAAGCACATGCGACCGGTCCTGCCCGCGCTCGGCGCGCTTGCGTGGGGCGAGCCGCGCCGGCGGGCCTATTGGGAGCAGGAGTTGCTCAACGCACTCGTCATCGTCGAGCGCGGCTGGGGCAGTCCGGAATTCATGCTCGGCTCATGGGCGGGCGCGATGGGACATACGCAGTGGATGCCCGAGGTTTGGCTCAACATGGGCGTCGATTTCAACGGCGACGGCCGCGTGTCACCTTATGGGGCGCCCGACGACGCGTTGGCTGGCACCGCCCAGTATCTCGCCAAGCGCGGCAACTATCGGCGCGGCGAGGCATGGGGCTACGAAGTCCGGCTCCCTGCGACCGTCAGTGCCGCGTCGCCGGAAAACGCCGCAATCGCTATCTGGATGCAGCGAGGCGTTGTCCGGGCCGATGGCAAGCCTTTCCCGCGTTCTGGGGAACGGGCCAAGCTGTGGCAACCCAATTCCGGTGGGCCGATTTTTCTGCTGACGCAGAATTTCGCGGCCGTCCGGTCGTACAATCCAGCCAACACCTACGCGCTGGCGATCGTACATCTTGGCGATCGCATCCGCGGCGAGGGGCCGTTCGTGCAGCCGTTTCCAGGCGGGGAGCGCATCATGACGCTTTCGGAGGTCCAGGAAACGCAACGCCGCCTGACATCGGCCGGGTTCGATACGGGCGGCACCGACGGTCGTGTGGGCCGCGACACGATGCTCGCCGTGCGCAATTTTCAGAACCGAACCGGCCTCGCACCAGCGGACGGCTATCCCGGCCTCAAGGTGCTTGAGAAATTGCGGGCGCAATAGCGTCAGCCCGCTTCGCCCATGCCGCCACCGCCGGGCGTCTTGATGACCAGCCTCTCGCCGGGCCGGATCGTCTGGGTCCCCTTGCCGCGCAATTTCGTGCCGTCGGCGAGGCCGACCGAACCGGCGGCTCCCGCCTTGCCACCAAGGCGCCCGCGCGCGGGATGGTCGATGCGGTCGAAGGCTGCCAGCAACTCGAAGGGTTCGCCGATACCGCTCTCAATCTCGATGATCTGGCCATGACCACCGCGTGTGCGGCCGGCGCCGCCGGAGTTGTCGCGCAACTCCTTTTTCCAAAAGATCAGCGGCGTGATCTGCTCGGCGATCTCGACCGGCGTGCCTTTGACACCCGAGGGGTACGCCGTCGCCGACAAGCCGTTCGCATGGGGTCGTGCGCCGGTGCCACCATTCGACGTCACGGTCATGGTGAAGCCGTAGTTGCCGCCGGTGCCGCCTTTGACCTGGCCGCGCACATTCAAATTCCACAGGCACGACGTGCCTTCCGCCGGCACACGATCCGGAATGGCCTGCACGAGACAGCCAAACACCACGTCCGGCAGCATCTGCCCGAGAATGTGGCGGATGGCGACCGCCGCCGGTTTCTGGGCATTGAGAATGCATCGCTCGGGCGCCGAGACGGTGAATGGCGCCAATGACCCGGCGTTGTTGGGAATGCGCGCGCCGACGATACAACTCAGAGCAAAGACCGTGTAGGCCGTCGTATATGACATGGGCACGTTGATGCCGCGCCGCGTCTGCGCGTCGGTGCCGGCATAATCGACGTGGATGCCACTGTCGGACACGGTCACCGTGGCTGCGAGCTTGATCGGCGCATCGTAGCCGTCGGTGATCATGTCGTTATGCCAGGAGCCCTTGGGCAGGCGGGCGATTTCTGCCCGAACGGCCGCCTCGCTGGTCGTGCAGACGTGGTCGGCGAGGTGGTCGAGGCTGTCGAGATCGAATTCCTGCATCATCTCGATCAGGCGCAGACAGCCGACGTCGTTACAGGCCGTGAGCGCGTAGACGTCGCCGACTGTGTCGATGGGCAAACGCGTGTTGGCACGGATCATGGCCATCAGCGTTTCGTTGACCTGGCCTTCGTCGATGACCTTCAAAAACGGGATCGACAGCCCCTCCATGAACACGTCCGTACCGTCGGGGCCGAAACCGATGCCGCCGATATCCATGAGGTGCGACGTGCATGAAAACAGGCCGATCAGGCGGCCCTTGTGAAAGCAGGGCGTGGTGATGACGAAGTCGTTGAGGTGACCGGTGCCCATCCAGGGATCGTTGGTTATGTAGGCGTCGCCAGCCTTCATCGTCTCGAGGCCAAAATGCGCGATGAAATGCTTGACGCTCTCGGCCATCGAATTGACGTGGCCGGGCGTACCGGTGACGGCCTGCGCGAGCATCCGGCCGCGCGCATCGAAGATGCCGGCCGAGAGGTCGCCGGCCTCGCGCACGATGGGAGAAAAAGCCGTGCGCAACAGTGTCTGCGCCTGTTCCTCGACAACCGCGATCAGGCGGTTCCACATGATCTGGAGCTGGATGTCGGAGGGGGAGCTGGCGGGCATGTCAGGCACTCCAAATGGGAGACATCGGACGGCTTAGCAGCCGCGAACGCCTGCCGCTATGCCGCGCCGGCGGTCGACGTCGCGGTGGTCGACCATTTGTGATTCCCAATTTGTCCGCTAACACTGACGCTATCGATCGTCTCATCGGAGCGCACCCGTGCCCCCTTCCGCGCAAACCAACGGCCAGTTTGCCACGCCTGCCTTCACGAAGGAGCAGGAGCTGCATGCCTATCGCGAAATGCTGCTGATCCGACGCTTTGAAGAAAAGGCAGGACAGCTTTATGGCATGGGGTTCATCGGCGGTTTTTGCCACCTTTACATCGGCCAGGAGGCCGTGGTGGTCGGCATGCAGATGGCGATCAAACCAGGCGATCAAGTGATCACCACATACCGTGATCACGGCCACATGCTGGCGACCGGTATGGACCCCAAGGGCGTCATGGCCGAATTGACCGGCCGCCGCTCCGGTTATTCGCGCGGCAAGGGCGGCTCAATGCACATGTTCAGCAAGGAGAAGGCGTTCTATGGCGGCCACGGCATCGTCGGCGCCAACGTGCCCTTAGGCGCGGGCCTCGCGTTCGCTAACAAGTATCGCGGCGACAGCAAGATCTGCCTGACCTACTTCGGCGACGGCGCGGCCAACCAGGGCCAGGTCTACGAAACCTTCAACATGGCCAAGTTGTGGAAGCTGCCGGTGATCTTCATCATCGAAAACAACGGCTATGCCATGGGCACAGCGACCTCGCGCGCGGCGGCCACCACGGATTTCTCGCACCGTGGCGCCTCGTTCGATATTCCGGGCGAACAGGTCGACGGCATGGACGTGCGCGCGGTGAAAGCCGTCGGCGAGCGGGTGTCGAAATGGGTGCGTGACGGCAATGGCCCCTATATTCTCGAAATGCTCACGTACCGCTATCGCGGCCATTCCATGTCCGACCCGGCGAAGTACCGTGCGCGCGAAGAGGTCGACAAGATGCGCGACACCCGCGATCCCATCGAACAGGTGCGCCGTCGGCTGTTGGAGGCGGGGACGGTGTCGGAGGACGAGTTCAAGGCGATGGACGCTCGTGTGCGCGAGCAGGTGAATGCAAGCGCCGAGTTCGCACAGAACGATCCGGAGCCAGATCCGAGCGAGCTGTGGACGGATGTGTTGATCGAGACGCCTCAGGCGGCGGAGTAAGGAGGGAAGTAGCGGCGTTCCGGAGACACCGTAATGTTTGCGCTCATTGCGATCGCCTTTGGCGTCGCCGGCGTCGTGTGCACATTCGCGTTCTGTGTGGCGATGTTTATGACTGACTGGCATAGGCAAACGGATCGCTGGCGATTTTTTTCTTCACCGGACGATTCGGATGACTTGAGCGAACTGACTGAAACAAGTCTCTGGTACTTGCATCGTGCCGGAATTCTGGTGACGGTAGCCAGCGTTTTCTTTTGCGCTGCGGGCATTGCGTGGTTCGTTTCATGAGTTGCCAGACGAAATGGGGCCAGACGATCTGACCTCAAGCCGTCGTTGGTCCCATGTTCGATGAGCTTGACTGTGGCAAATTCAGTCCCGCACGCGTAAACTGCGAACATGACCTCCCCCGCCAAACGCCCTGCCA
>JANOAW010000139.1:0-2829 GCA_031411355.1 Hyphomicrobiaceae bacterium
GCGCCGCCCGTGACGACGCCACCATGATCCTCGCGCGTGACCCGACATTGTCGACACCACGTGGTCAGGCGTTACGCGCGCTGCTCTATCTCTTCGAATGTGACGACGCCGTGCGCTTGTTTCGGTCGGGATGAGCGGGACGGGCGGTGTTGCCGCCGCCGACAGGGACGATCTGGACACCGCGTCAGATCACACATCAGCTCGATTGCTCATCTCGCACGATGCGCTAAAGTCTCAGCAAAGGTTCAGGAAGCATCATGGTCGAGCGCCCGACATTTTTCGCCCGCGTGCTGCCCCACCTGGTGCTCTGTATCGGCGTTTTGATCGTTGTTTTCCCGGTCTACCTTGCCGTCATCGCGTCAACTCACTCGGCAGGCGACATTGTCTCCGGTCGGTTCGGCTTGTTGCCGGGTGGGCAGGCGATCGAGAATTACAGCCGCGTCCTGTTTACCGGCTCCGCACGCACCACGCGTGAGCCTGTCGGCACGATGATGCTGAACTCTTTCATCATGGCCGTCGTCATCGCCTGCGGTAAGATCGCTCTATCAATCATATCGGCTTTCGCACTGGTGTATTACCGCTTCCCAGGCCGAACGGCAGTTTTTTGGCTCATCTTCCTGACGTTGATGCTGCCGATCGAAGTCCGCATCTATCCGACCTACAAGGTCGTCACAGATCTGCGCTTACTCGACACCTACACCGGCCTTACCGTGCCGCTCATCGCATCCGCCACCGGCACTCTGTTGTTTCGGCAGTTCTTCCTGACCGTGCCCGACGAACTCCTGGAAGCGTCCAAGATCGATGGCGCCAACGCATGGAAGTTTTTCAAGGACACGCTCGTCCCCTTGTCCGCGACAACGTCTGCCGCGCTGTTCGTGATCCAGTTCATCTACGGCTGGAATCAATACCTCTGGCCGCTGTTGATTACCTCCAAGGACAACATGCAAACGATCGTGATCGGCATCAAAAAGATGATCGTCACGCAAGATGCCCTCACGGAGTGGCAATTGGCCATGGCGACGGCTGTGCTCGCGATGCTGCCGCCGGTTGCCGTGGTCTTGCTGATGCAGCGGTGGTTCGTGAAGGGCCTCGTCGATACCGAAAAATGACAGTGCACGGACGTGAGCAATGCAAGTCTGGATCATAGCGATCGCGCTGGTCGTAGCCCTGATCTGTCGACCGCTTGATCAGGCTTACGCGCAGGTCACGATACCAACAGGTGCCGCGACGATTTCCGTCCCTTCAGCTGCACCCGACGGCACCGCCATGGCCGTTTGGACCTATCGGCCGGTTGCCTTGAAACCGGACGATCGCATTCTCTTCGTCATGCACGGTGTCCAGCGCAACGCCGACAGGTATCGCGACGATTGGATCGCCGCGGCGCAAGTACATCGGTTCTTGCTGGTCGTCCCGGAGATGACGCAGAAACAGTTTCCCAAGGATGCCGGCTATAATTTCGGCAATATGGTCGATGAGGACGGCGTGGCGCGCCCCGCCTCAAACTGGGCATGGTGGTCTATCGAGGTCATTTTTGACGCCGTGCGGGCCGGCACCGGCTCGATGCGCACAACGTATGCCATCTACGGACACTCGGCCGGCGCGCAGTTCGTGCACCGCATGGCCATGTTTGCCGATGCGCCACGTTTCGACGCGGCCATCGCCGCCAATGCCGGCTGGTACACGCTTCCGACCGCCTCCGAGACCTTTCCATACGGCCTCGACAAGGCCCCGGCCAACGGCGCGCGGGTAACGGCGAATTTCGCCAGACCCATGCTGATTTTGCTCGGTGAAGCAGATATCGACCCCAACCACCGCGCCTTGCGCCGCGACATCGCATCCGATCGGCAAGGCACCTTTCGTCTCGCGCGCGGCCAGAACTTCATGCGCGTTGCGACCGCCGAAGCCAGCCGCCTCGGCATACCGCTCGCCTGGAAACTCGAACTTGCACCGGGCGTCGCCCACGATAGCGCAGGCATGACGGCTGCGGCGGTGGCATGGTTGTTTCAACGCTGACGACGAGCACATCGTCAGCTGACGATGTGCCACACCAATGGCAGCCGAGACACCGATCCGTGAAGCGATTTTCTGGTCGATCGGTATGCGAGCATGCTTTTGCGTTGGCCCATCGTCATGTAGCATAGGCTCCAGATACAAGCGGGAAGGACATCGGTATGCGGGCTCGTGATGTGATCGTCGGCCTCGTTCTCATGGCAACCGTCGTGTGTCCGGCAGTCGCCCAGGAATTGAGAATAGGTCTCGCGTCGGAGCCGACGTCTATCGATCCGCACTATCATTCGTTGTCGCCGAACATCGGCATTTCACAGCATATTTTCGATCGTCTCGTGGCCACCGACGCCACCGAACGCTTGGTGCCTCAGTTGGCTGAAAGCTGGAAGGTGTCCGAAGATGGCCTCGTCTGGGAATTCAAGCTACGCCAGGGCGTCAAATGGCATGATGGCTCAGCATTCACGGCCGACGACGTCCTGTATTCTTTCGAGCGTATCCCTGCGGTTCCCAACAGCCCTGGGCTGTTTTCGTTCGCAACCAAGGGTAAAACCTTGACAAAAATTGACGACCATACCGTTCGCATTGCAGGTGCCACACCCTCGCCATTGACACCGAACGATTTGACCGCCGTTTTCATCGTCTCAAAAAAACAGGCAGCGAACGCGACGACGCCGGACTTCAATTCGGGCAAAGGCGCGATCGGAACGGGTCCGTTCAAGTTCGAAAAGTATGTCCCGGGCGATCAGATCGTCGTCGTCCGCAACGACGACTACTGGGGTGAAAAGCCAGCATGGGTTCGCGTGACGTTCAAACCCATCAAAT